>CAZBFR010000075.1:0-1859 GCA_964491425.1 uncultured Gammaproteobacteria bacterium | reverse complement strand
CCAGCCGAGCGTCGCCGGAGAGGATCACGACGCGATCGAAGCGTCGACCCTCCTCAGCCTCGTCGAGCAGGGTCTCGAGAACCTTCCCGAAGAACGCGTCCACGGACTCGTCTCGTGGATGATCAACAACGGCGCCTTCAACGGTCCGAACCGCGTGCGCGTGCACTTCGGCAATGACCGTGCGCTCTTCGAACGCCTGATCGCCCACTCGGACAGCGGCGAGCGACATGCCTACAACCTGTTCTACCTCGGCAAGGCCCGCGAGAAGCTCGCGGAACTCTCCGCGACCTGAACCTCAACGTCGTCCACGACGGTCCCTGCACTCGCGGGGGCCGTCGTTCTACTTTCTAACAATTTTCCATTCCCCACCCTGCTCTTCTAAATACGCGCCCGGGATCTTGAATCCTGCCGCCAAATCATGGCCTCCTCCCCCATATTTTTCCGCAATCTCACGGACATTTTTCGAAATAGACCGCAAACTCCCCTTAACGTCCCCCTCCGGCGTTTCTTTTAAGACAAGCGTCGAATCCGTATCAATCATCGCGTTTAAAAAGTTCGACAAGGCCTTCGTCTCCCCCTCCTCGATCCCAATCTCCTCCATATCCTTTTGTAAAATCACCGTTGTTACCGTTCCAAACTCGCTATTAAGGTGGAGTCGAGAAAGCGCAATCCCCCAAAGCTTAAACGTCTTCTCGGTTTTATTCATCATTGTCTCACGGATAATCTCCTGCATATCCGCGCCATGGGCGATTAAATCCTCCGTCGCGATAAGGGTTTTTTGCGTCGTGTTTGGTGTTGAAAGAACATTGGTATCGGTAAGAATTCCCGTAAGAATCGCTTGCGAAGCCTCTCGATTTAACGGATACCCCGCCTCTTTTACGAACCGATAAACAACATCCGCCGTCGAAGGGGCCTCCGCATCGATAAGATGTACCGTCCCGTATCGAGGATTCGAAGCGTGATGATCAAAAACAACAAGAGGTACTCGACGGATATGTTCCGGAAGCTCTCCGAGGAACTCCCCGTCCGACGAATCAAATATAAGGCACAGGTCGGGCGAAATAGTCGCAAGCGCCTCTAGTCCTCGCTCGATCACCTCGGTCCCCGGAACAAATGCCAAGGAAGAAATCATCGGCCGTGGCGAATACACGCTCACGTCCTTCCCCTGCGCCTTAAGTAGATGATACATCCCAAGCGTTGACCCAATCGTATCCCCGTCAATCCGCGCATCCGTCAAAAGAAGAATCCGCTCGGCTTCCGCGATCATCTGCTTAATTTGGCGCGATATTAGGCGACTCATAAAGGAGTCACTATAGCGATCTCGGGGAAAATGGTCAAGGAAACCGACTTCCGTTACAATGTTCCTAGTATGTACCTAAAAAGCCTCTCGGTTTCCGGCTTTAAGACCTTCGCGAAACGGACGGAGGTGAATTTTGCGACGGCGAAGGGCGAGAAAAACGGGCTTACGGTGATCGTTGGGCCAAACGGGTCGGGAAAGTCGAACCTTGCGGACGCGATTCGTTGGTGCCTTGGCGAGCAGTCGATGAAGCTCCTTCGCGGGCGTCTTTCGGAGGATGTTATTTTCCTTGGAAGTGAGGGTAAGGGTCGGGCGAGCTTTGCCGAGGTTGAACTCTTTTTTGATAATACCGGAGGTCACAATGCTGTTGAATTTAGTGAGTTTACGATTACCCGCCGCCTCTATCGCGACGGAAATTCCGAATACCTCCTAAACGGAAAGACGGCGCGTCTCCAAGATATTCAACTTCTTCTCGCCGAAATCGGAATCGGGGGTCGAAGCTACACGGTTGTCGGCCAAGGAATGATTGATCATGTCCTTACAGCGTCCCCGGAAGAGCGCA
>CAZBFR010000074.1:0-1877 GCA_964491425.1 uncultured Gammaproteobacteria bacterium | reverse complement strand
CTATGACACTTCAACCACTAGGAGATCATGTGATCTTAAAGACGGAGGATAAGCAAACGGTTACGGCGTCAGGAATCATTATTCCGGATACCGCCGATAAGGAACGACCGGAACGCGGGGTCGTTGTCGCTGTTGGAAAGGGGCGAACGCTCGAAAATGGAGCGGTTCGACCGATCGAGGTCGCCGTTGGCGATACCGTGATTTTTAAAAAGTATGCGCCAGACGAGGTTGAGATTGAAGGAGTAAAATATCTCATTGTTCGAAGCGAAGATCTAATGGCAACCCTTAAATAATATGGCAAAGAAAATTAGCTTTAACGAGGACGCACGAAAGGCGATTAAGAGCGGACTTGATCAGCTCGCAAACGCGGTAAAAGTAACGCTTGGACCAAAGGGACGAACGGTCATTATTGAACGTTCGTACGGCGGACCGCTTGTAACAAAAGACGGAGTTTCCGTTGCGAAGGAAGTCGAGCTCGAGGACAAGATGGAAAATCTTGGGGCGAGTTTGATGAAAGAAGTTGCGTCAAAGACGGCCGACGTTGCCGGAGACGGAACGACGACGGCGACGGTTCTTGCGCAGGCGATGGTTGACGAAGGAACGAAGTTTGTCGCGGCGGGAATCGATCCGCAGGGACTCCGTCGAGGAATTGAGCTTGCGGTTGAGACGGCACTTACCGAAATTAAGCACCTCGCAAAGCCGGTTGCTGGCGAAGCGATTAAGCAAGTCGCGTCGATTTCGGCAAATGATAAAGAGATTGGAGAGACGATTGCGGAGGCGATGGCGAAGGTCGGAGAGACTGGCGTTATTACCATCGAAGAAGGGCAGTCGTTTGGAATTGAGGTTGAGATTGTCGAGGGACTCCAATTTGATAAGGGATATTTGTCGCACTACATGGTAACGAACTCGGAGCGCATGGATGCGGAATATGCGGACGTACCGATTTTAATTACGGACCAAAAGATTTCATCGGTTCAAATTCTTCTTCCAATTCTTGAGGCGATTGCGGCGACGGGACGAAAGGATCTCGTTATTATTGCCGAGGATGTCGACGGAGACGCGCTTTCAACGCTCGTCTTAAACAAGCTTCGAGGAGCGTTTAATACGCTTGCGATTAAGGCGCCGGCCTTTGGCGATCGAAAGAAGGCGATGCTTGAGGATTTGGCGATTGTGACCGGAGCGACACTTGTTTCCGAGGAAGTCGGGATGAAGCTTGATTCCGTAAAACTTGAGCATCTTGGACGCGCGCGAAAAGTGATTTCGACAAAGGACGCAACAACAATTGTTGACGGGGCTGGTTCAAAAGAGCAGATCGACGCACGCGCACAGCAAATCAAGCAACAGATTTCGGTTACGACCTCGGAGTTTGATCGTGAAAAGCTAATGGAGCGACTCGCGAAACTTTCGGGAGGAGTTGGGGTCATTAAAGTTGGTGCGGCGAGCGAAGTGGAAATGAAGGAGAAAAAGCACCGAATCGAGGACGCGGTTTCCGCGACGAAGGCGGCGGTCGAGGAAGGGATCGTGCCGGGAGGGGGCGTTGCGCTTATCCGAATTCAACCGATGCTTACGGCGCTTAGCGACCGACTCCGCGCGGAAGGAAAGACGGCGGAAAGTTACGGGGCTATGATTCTTGCCCACGCCGTCGAGTCGCCACTTCGACAGATTGCCCTTAACGCGGGCGTCGAGGGAGCAGTTATCGTTGATCGCGTAAAGAAGGGGTCAGGAAATATGGGATGGAATGCGCAGACGATGGTTGACGAGAGCGATATGGTTACGGCTGGAATTATCGATCCGGCGAAGGTAACGCGAAGCGCGGTACAAAACGCAGCTTCGATCGCGAACATGGTTCTTACAACCGAGGCAGCGATTGTCGACCT
>CAZBFR010000073.1:0-1949 GCA_964491425.1 uncultured Gammaproteobacteria bacterium | reverse complement strand
GTTGCCAGAGCCAGAATCTGGAGTCCTGCCGCTAGACGATCCCGGAATGTGGGAGAATGATAGCGTAAAATATGATAAACTTCAAGAGCTATGGTCAACGTACAACTAGAAACGGGTGATAGACGGAGAGTGATGGCAAAAGCGATCGTAGAAGGATTTGGGGACGTCTTTTTTTCGAAGATTAAACGGGCAAAAACGATCCTCTTAAAAGTGAATCTTGTTGATCATACGAGGCCACTTGCGTGCACGCATGTCGATACGGTTCGCGGAGTGATTGACGTTATTCGCTTTTATAGCGGCGCGCCTATTTTTATTGGAGACGGGGGTTTTTCTGGGACAGGGCTCGCATTCTCGCTTCTTGGCTACAACTCCCTGCCGGAAGTGTACGAGAAGGTTTATCTTGTTGATTTAAATGAAGATGAGACTGTTTCCGGGGTGATTGAGAAGAACGACGGGGAGTTCGAGATACGAAGATCGCGACTTGCCGTTGAAGCGGAGGTAAAGATCTCGGTTACGCCAATGAAAGTCGATAGAGAAGCCGGCGTATCGCTCTCGATAAAGAACTGGGCGTTTGGAACATGGATTGTTTCTCCGAGAACGAGCGCGAGAGGGCGGGTTTATGCACACTGGCCTTGGTTGCGAGACGAGGGGCAGACAGCGTATCATGCTTCTATCGCGCGGCTCTACGAAGACTTGCGTTTTGACGCAGGGATCGTTGACGGAGTTACCGCGATGGAAGGCGACGGACCGATCGACGGGATCGCCGTAGAGATGTATACGATGCTTGGTGGGCTCGATCCGGTAGCCGTTGACGCTGTCGGGGCGACGCTTATGGGGATTGATCCGCTCGAGATCCCTTATCTACTCCGGTTACATGAAAAACAACTCGGAGTTGCCGATATGGCGAAAATTAATGTACCGCCGATCCTTCTTCATCAAATGACAAAACAATTTAATCGATAATCTATGCACTGTCTTTTTCCCGGTCACTTTCAACCGCTCCACAATGGCCATCTCCTTGTTATCAAAGGTATGGTTAAGGCATGTCCAAAAACAACGATTGTTATTTCCGAAAAGAGTGAACAACTTTTTAGTACAGAGAAGGTTCGGGAGATGATTACGGGGGCGCTTATGGAGGAGGGGATTATGGATGCGGGTATCGCGGTTGTTAAGGAGGGAACGGACCCCGAGGCATGGGCGGACGCGGTGGTTGGGGTGGCGGAGGGGGACGAGGTAACGGTTTGGAGCGGGGATCCGGAGGTATTGGCGCTTTTTGAGGGAAGGGGCGTGGCAACGAAAAAGATTGTACCGGTACCTGGAATTTTAAGTGAAACAATTCGTGAACAAATCTTGGCGGGCGACTCGGCCTGGCGCTCAAGCGTTCCCGGTTCGACACTCGATCCCGTTATGGATTTCATAGACGCCCGAAAGTAAAAAAAACAGCAGGTCCGCGACTCCGAGTGGAGTGGCGGACCTCTTCGTCTCGTAGGCGTTCCTACGAAGCGGGACGTTCGGTACGGACGGGCGGGGTCGAGTGCGTCGCCTTCGAGAGGTCGACCGACGTGTCCGGCGGAAGTGCTGAGAGTTGCTTCGCGAGTGCGACGCTCGCACGAAGCACCTCGCGCGTTTCTCGCACGGCGGCCTCGTTCTGGCTGCCGTGGATCGGGCGACACTCCTCGAGGAAGACCTCGATCTCAGCGATGAACATCTTGAGCGGAGTCCGGTCGCCGCAGATTTGAACGGCAATCGCAACGGGGCCGATGTAGCGCACGATCAACACGAGCGCGTCGAGATGGTGATACGGATCGGTAGGTGCCGGGTTCTCGAACTGGCGCTTGAGAGACTCAAGTGCCTCGCGAGCAGGGAGGACACTCAGGCCAATGTATCCGCTCTTCTTAAGGAAATCGTGCGTTTCCAAGTTGCCTCCATTCCGATGGACTTCGGAGAAA
>CAZBFR010000072.1:0-1970 GCA_964491425.1 uncultured Gammaproteobacteria bacterium | reverse complement strand
CCCTGGACTTTGCGTTTGGATGCATTTCAAGAATATGGGTCAGGGTAAAGGCGCCAAGAAGGACGAGAAGAAGGGCGAGAAGCGACTGGAACAGTGTCGGGTGTATTCCTAAAATCTCGATCGTTCCCGGAATATAAACAGGAATTCGCGTTTTATTTAGGGCGAGATCGGTAACGATAATTTCCGTTTTTTCGGTAAAAAGTCCGCGATCGAGCTCGAAGGGCGTATCGATTTGAAGGAGATCGGCGCGATCAACAAGTTCATAGGAACGAATTGCCGTTTCCTTATCCTGACCGTAAATGAGTAGATAAGAAATTGGTTTGCCGCTACTTGTATCCGTCACGATTTCCGTCGTTACTTTTGGCGGTACAACATCAGGGGTTTCAAGAATAATTGGATCGGTTTCTACCTTGTTTGGCACAACCGTTATTTTAGACTCAAGATCCGAGAATTGAATCGGGGTTCCGAGGCCGTCGTGCGCAAAAAGAGCGAGATTTTTCCCATGGATAGAAGCCGCACCTTCACGTCTTGTCCGAAGAACAAGCGTAAGAAGAGGTTGCGTTCCGGAAAATCCATTCGTTGAGAATCCCGTAAAACGAATCGTGCTATTTTTTGCGTCCATCGGTGACTCGACCCAAAACTGAATCGGTGAAAGCTCCGTTTTCATTGCCACAATCTCAAACCCCTCAGGCAATACAAGCCGTCCGTCAATCGTATTAACGGAAACTGCCGTCGTCGACACAACCGTTACGGCAACCTGATCCCCTACCTCGATCTCGTCGTCGCTCAACGTAAAAGAAAGCGACTCGGCAAAGACGAGACTTGGAGCGAAGAGAAAAATGAAAAAACTTAAAAGATATCTCATATTAGCCCGTCCAGTAATAACCGAGGATACTTAAATCAATCGGGGTGATTTCCCCATCCCCGCTTAAGCAAGACGCTTCCGTTTTACGCATCTCTGTACTTAGGGGCTTTTCAAACCACTCCTCAAGCACGGAGAGATCAACGATATTTACACGTCCATCGCCGTTTACATCGGCGTGACAGACCTCGCTCACGATTGGCGCAATCGTTGTTTGCGTTCCAACGGTAAACCGCCAAGGGAGCGAAAGATCTGTCCAAGCCCCGTTAATAAATGTCTTTGCATAAATCGCGTGCTCCCCAAACGCGAGACCGTCGGTAGGGAACGCTACTTCGAAAGAACCGTCCGCTCCCGACTGCACCGTCTGCACAAAGACAGGATCGGAGTGTACCTCTATTTGCACCGGCGAGGCGGGTTGCGCATACCCAAAAACCGAAAGAGACTCTCCGCGCGCAATCGAAGTAACCGAAGCGGCTACAACCGGCGAAAGCGCAATTCCTGTCGTCTCCGTTTCTTCGTTTCCCTTACGAATAAGTGGGAGAGCAAAAGGGAGGGTCGTCCCGTAATCGGTAACGGCGATAAAACTAAATGTGTGGAGCCCGTCCCCGAGGAGCGAAACCATTACGGTAAACCGTCCGTCCTCGTCAGAGCGTACCGTTTCAACGACAATCCCGTCTTGCAAAACACGAATTAGCGTATTCGGAATCGTTATTCCGTAAAACGCACTCGAGCCCGTAGAAACGGAAGACGGTGTCGGAGTTGGATGATATACGGCGGAAACTCCGGACCCCCCACCCCCGCCCTGCACCGCCGTAGACTCGTCGTCGTCCGTATAGGAATCGCAACCGGGATCCGAGGGATAATCCTCGAGTCCGTTTCCGTCATTATCCTGTCCATCATAACACTCGTAACCTGGATTAATCGTAAGCGAAACCGTCGAGGTTTGCGCTCCGAGCGCTCCAAAAAAATCCGAAAACGCAAGCGCAACAAGCAAAAAACAAACACCGACAGCGGCAACAACGGGATAATGATGTATTGTTTTTTTATGGAACATATCAACTCGCAACAATCGAAAGAGTCATGTCGATTTCATAGCTTCCAACCCCTT
>CAZBFR010000071.1:0-1982 GCA_964491425.1 uncultured Gammaproteobacteria bacterium | reverse complement strand
GTAAACACGTCCTCTTTTATTGGCCAAACTCGCCAAACGATAGCAATAACAAGCGCTATCGCGAGCAGCCCGCCAAAGAACTGGACTTTAGTCATATAAGGAAAGGATACCATATGCCCCGACAGGGGTTGACAAATTCTAGCCTTCGGCTACAATGCCCCCATAATACTTACCTATCTATGCTTACTATTCGTCTTTCCCGAATCGGAAAACACAAGGCCCCGATCTACCGCGTTGTCCTCCAAGATTCACGCCGTGACCCATGGTCACCAGCGATCGAAATCCTCGGAAACTATGACCCTCGTTCAAAGACGGGCGTAACGACCACCCTTAAAACCGACCGAATTGAGCACTGGCTCAAGATGGGAGCGCAACCTTCGGGAACCGTTCGCAACTTCTTGATCGACCAAGGACTTCTTAAGGGAGACAAGGCTCGAACGATCTCTATGTCGAAGTCCCGCGTAAAGGGCCTCGAAGAGAAACGCGTAGCGGAAGAAAAAAAGCGCGTAGAAGCAGAGGAAAAGAAGAAGGCTGAAGCGGAAGCTGCAAAGGCTGCCGAACTCGCAGCGAAGGAAGCCGAGGCTGCCGCAAAGGCCGCCGCGGAAGAAGCGGCGAAAGCTGCCGAAGCAACCCCTGCAGAAACTCCAGCGGAAGCGCCAGCAGAGGCTCCAGCGGAGCCAGCCGCCTAACTCTTGATAACTCAAGCGACAGGCAAATCGACCTTTGTTAAAATAGAAGAAAGGTCGACAGAGAAAAAGCAGTAATAAAGATTATGGAAAAAGATCAAGAATTTGTTGAATACATTGTCAAAGCGATCGTCAACCATCCTGAAGATGTGAAGGCGGAACGCACGATTGATGAACGAGGCGTCCTTATTACCCTCCACATCAATCCGGAAGACATGGGATACGTTATCGGTCGCGCAGGCCAAACCGCGAGCTCGCTCCGCAAGCTCCTAAAGGCCGTCGGCGCGAAGATGAACGCCCGCGTCAACCTCAAAATCTACGAACCGGAAGGCTCACGCCGACCGCGACGTGAAGAGTCTCCTCGTCAAGAAGAAACGCAACGTTTCGACGACACAGACCCTCGCGATACGTCGATCGTAGACAACCTCGACATCTAAAAACACAGCCGCCTCCGGGCGGTTTTGTGTTATGCTTGAGTCATATGCTCGACGGTATCGCCTCATTTTTTCTTGAAATTATTTGGTCGTTCTTATACGACTTTCTGTTCGATAAAATTATTAGGCCCGTTTGCTATAAAACAGGTCATTTCCTCCGGTCCATTTTCCAAACGGCACCAAAAAGAAAAAGGCTCGATGCATATATCGGCCTCTTTTTCTGGATTGCTGTTTTCTGGGTAGTGGTCATCACGGCAATTATCCTCACCCCCTAACCCCCCTTCATTTTACCCATGCAAGTAGCGCCTCCTCTCTTTCCTTGGTTCGCGAATACCCGTAGGGCGGAATGACCGAGCTTGTCATAAATCGAACTCTGGACCCAAAAACCGTCGGTGTCTTGAAATAGAGTTTATTTATAGGGGGATTACGGAACAAAGTGCTTCCGATACCGACACGTACATCATCCTTCAAAAGCCTTACTTCCTGCGCTCCATCTGAAACAACTAGCCAATTCCCCTCGATACGGACATCTTTAATCCCTCCAAATAGTACGTACGGATGGCCGAGCACAAGCGGTAGAAACAGAAGCGAAGGAAGAACACCGACCCAGTCGTCAACGAGCAAAACACGGACAAGGATGACGACAAGCAAGAACATTACAATGTTTACGATAGAAAAAATCCCGTACCACGACCTCGACCCTTCGTATGAAATCTGCACAGAGCTACCTAATCTCGTTTTCGAAGACTCTCCCACTTACCGGTTAATCGATTAAAGATTTTATCGTGATCATTGCCAGCTCGAATCGCCAAGGCAACCGCCTCCCGAAACCCAAGTGCACTTTCCGAACTTACTTTTGATG
>CAZBFR010000070.1:0-2048 GCA_964491425.1 uncultured Gammaproteobacteria bacterium | reverse complement strand
GTAATCCCATGGAAGGCTTCGGCGTTTACCGTGATCCACGCGAAAAATGACCCGAAAATTCCGTTTGACCATGCCGAAAAATACGCGCGGCTTCTTCGCGCAAAACTCGTTGCAACCGAAACTGGCGAGCACTTCCAGGGAAAAGAGTATCCCGTGATTTTAGAAGAGCTCCTCACGCTCGCGAAAGAGCCCGTCGTATTTGAACCGGGGAAAAGTTTGGCCGACGAATTTTCGGATTTGCAAAAGCGTTAGTATGTTTACGGGGATTGTTCGCGGAGTCGGAGAGATAAAAAGTATTGAGGGGAAGGGGGTGAGGCGATTTGTCGTGCGGACCCCTTGGTTTTTTGCGCGAGGGATGAAGCTTGGGGCAAGCGTTGCCTTTGACGGGGTGTGTCTTACGGTTGTCGGGCGGGGACTTCGAAGCCTTACGGTCGACGTGATGGACGAGACGCTTCGTCTTACCACGTTTGGGCGCCTAACGGTTGGCGACCGCGTGAACCTTGAGCGATCGTTTCGTGTTGGTGATGAAATTGGGGGTCATATTCTCTCAGGACATATTTCCGGGATGGCGGAGATTTTGGAGATCCGCACGGAAAATGAGACGACCGTCCTTCGATTTCTCGCTCCTGAAACCCTCGCGCCATATCTTGTCGAGAAGGGGTTTGTTGGTCTTAACGGCGCGAGCCTTACGATAACGAACCTGCGTGACGCCTCCTTTGATGTTTACCTGATTCCGGAAACCCTCGCGCGGACGACGTTTGGGGAGAAAAAAGTGGGGGACAAGATTAATATTGAGGTCTATCGCGGAATGCTATGAAAAAAATTGCTCTTGTTGCCGGGTCATTTCACAAGGCGCAGATTGAACGGATGATCGAGGAGGCAAAAAAGACGGCGACCGAAGCGGGACTTGAAATTCTTGAAGTTATTCATGTTCCTGGATCCGTCGAAAAGCCCCTTGCGATTAAACGTGTTCTTGAGAAAGGGGAGGTGGACGGGGTTGTTGTGCTAGGGATCATTGAACGAGGGGAAACAAAGCATGGATTTGTGATGGGGCAGTCGCTCATGCACTTTGTTATGGCGCTCTCCCTCGAATACATGAAACCGATTACGCTCGGGGTGATTGGTCCCGAGGTCTTGCCCGAACAAATCGAGTCACGCCTTCTTCCGTACGCGAAAAAAGCGGTCCTCGCACAAAAAGAAATGCTCGGCTAAGCGCCGAGTTTTTCTTTTGCGTTCTTATAGAGCGCGATTTGACCGATCGCCCGCGCGAGATTGTGCGCCTTGCGATTCGGGTAGCGTTCTTTATCGAACCCGAAGTAGGAATCGTTGATGTAGTCGGCGAGGAATCTCGTCGCAAGCTCAAGCGTAATTAAGAGCATCGACTTTTCAAGAAGGGCCTTCTCCTCGTTATTGAGGCTCGCCTCACTCGTGTAACCGAGGATCGCCGCTTTGAAAATTTCTTCGTTGAACGGATTGTTTGGATCGTCTTCCATGCCTCCACACCATGAACGCAAGGCGTCTCCAAGATCCACAAGCGGAGAGTGACGAATTGTTGTATCAAGATCAATCATCGCCGTCGCCGTGTCCCCGTCAAACAAGAAGTTCGTAATCTTCGGGTCGCCGTGGACGATTGTTGTTGGAAGCCCTTCAGGAAGAAAGAGTGGAGGAAGCTCGCGGGCAATGAAATCACAGTGTTCCTTAATCTCCGCGTAGGCTTTTGGATCTGCCTCGATTGCCTTAAGAAGCTTCTGATACTCGGCTTTTGAGTCGTGGAGGAAGAGGGGTTTTTTAATCTCTAAATCAAAATCACGCATGGCGTTGTGGAACCGGGCAAGCATGGCTCCCGCTTCCTGCGCGATGCGTGGTCTCGAAACAGTTTCAACAACCGTTCCAGTAATGAAAGTATAAAGCCTCCAAGAATTTCCGCCACCCTCCGTGTGGACAGATCCCTGGTCATTTCGAAGCACAGTAGGGGCAAGAAGTCCCTTTTTTTGCAAATGCTTGCAAACATTCTCCATGTCTTCGCCAAACGTAACGTCGGACAAAAC
>CAZBFR010000069.1:0-2230 GCA_964491425.1 uncultured Gammaproteobacteria bacterium | reverse complement strand
CAAACGATTACGATGCAAGTTCTCGAAACGGTAACGATTACAAGCGAACCGACTCCTGAGCCCATAAAGCAGGCCGTACCGCAACCAATTCCGGTAACCGTTCCTGCGAGCGAACCAGCCCCAGCGCCAGCGCCGCAACCAGTTATGCAGGTCATTACTCCAACCCAAACCGTCCCGACCGTTCCAATCTATCCAAACGTCGTTACTCCGGTACAGCAACCACAGGGAACCCCTGAAATAAAGCTTTGCCGACTCGACGACCCAACCTGCGAATCCTGCCAATAATATGCCTATCGAATTCACAACACGCCGACCCGACGTAAACGAGCGCCGCGTCATTAACGGTGCGGACTGCGACGTTGTACAACTCTCTCCTATGCGACACTTGTTCGCATGGGAGGCGTACAATGTCGGAAACGCAAACCACTGGCTTCCAACCGAAATCAACATGCAAAAGGACGTTGAGCAGTGGCGCGATCCGAACTGCCTTACGGAAGAGGAAAAGCGGGCATTTAAAACCGTTCTCGGGTTTTTTACGACGGCCGATTCGATCGCCGCAAATAACGTTGTTCTTGCAACCTACAAGCACGTTACGTCGCCAGAGGTGCGAATGTACCTCCTTCGTCAGGGCTATGAGGAAGCGATCCACACCCATGCCTATCAACATATCGTCGAGAGTCTTGGATTTAATGACGGAGAGATCTTTAACATGTACCGCGAGGTAAAAGCGATCTACGATAAGGATTCGTTTATCTTATCGTTTAACGAGGGGATTTTTGACCCGAACTTTAAGACGGGAACCCTTGAAAATGACCAAAAGTTCCTCGAGAACATGATTGTTTTCTCCCTGATCATGGAGGGCATCTTCTTCTACTCGTCGTTTGCTGTCGTTCTCGGATTCCAACGACAAAATAAACTCGTCGGATCCGCGGAGCAAATCCAGTACATTATGCGCGACGAGAGCGCCCACCTTCAATTCGGAATCAACCTTATTAACACAATTAAAGCCGAGCAACCGGAACTTTGGACGCCGGAATTCCAAGCGCGTGCGACAGACCTCGTTCGCCGAGCGGTAGACCTTGAATATACGTTTGCTTCGACCGTTTTCCCGGATGGGATCTTTGGAATGAACGCGGCCGGATTCCTCCAATATATCCAATACATTGCCGATAAACGTCTTTCGGCAGTTGGGCTTGCGCCGATTTTCCACCAACAAAATCCATTCCCGTGGATGTCGGAGGCGATCGACCTACGTAAAGAAAAGAACTTCTTCGAAACACGCGTTGTCGAATACCAAACCGGTGGAAACCTAAACTGGGAATAGCAACAAAAAAACACCCCGCGCTTTGCGAGGTGTCTTTTTTTTTATTTACGAGATCGTAACAATCGCCGGAAGGATAATAAAGAGCGAAAGTTCGAAGACAAAGTGCGTAATCATCGCCGATACAAGTCCATTCTTCCAGTACATCATTCCAAACACGATTCCAGAGATCGCCCCAGTAAGAAGAACGTAGACGGTTATAAGCGGACTAAAATCAACGACCTCGAATATGAGCGGTAGTCGGAACGCAGCATCAATAAGAGCGACACCCGAAATTACCGTCCACATCTGCCAGTCCGCGAGCATCTTCTCTCCCCGAGCCTTTACAAGACCCCAAACAATAAGCGTCATCAAAAAGAGTCGGTAAAAGATTTCTTCATTTATTGCTCCAAAAAAGAGGGCAAATAGTCGATCCGCAAGACTTGCGTCCATCGCATTTTGAAGAACCGGAACATCAAGGAACACAACGAAAAGTAGCTGGAGAACAAGGACGCTCACGGCCGTAATAAATCCAAGGAGAATCGAGTTCGTTAAAAACGGCGCGAAGATCGGCTTAATTGGCTTTCCTTCAACCATTTTATCAAGGGCCGGCGTTCCAAGTCCGGCGGGCTTCGCAAGAAGAAGACCGACGTGGATCAAGATCGCATAGACTGCAGCGAATAGGATTAGGTCTGCGACAAGATTGAACGGCGGGCTAAGTGCGAGTAAATCGACCGAACCCGACGAAGCGGCTTTATACGGAATTGCCGCAAACGTTGCAAACACACTCCCTATCCAAAGTGTCCAAAACACTTTTTGTTTTACCTCCTGTTTAGTCATATGATTTTTATTGATCTTATTATAGCACACCTAACCTATCCCCCCTTTCGTAACTCTTGGAGGGTCTTAAGAGTCGTTGGGTCTATTGGG
>CAZBFR010000068.1:0-2279 GCA_964491425.1 uncultured Gammaproteobacteria bacterium | reverse complement strand
AAGCCATTGCTGGCACTAGCCCCTCAAGCTAGCGCGTATACCAATTCCGCCACGTTCGCAGTTCTTAAGCGGGTCTAGCGTACATGAAAATCCATCTTGACGCAAGTCCCTAAATACCCTATAGTTTGGCGAGTCAGAAAGAGGGCGCCTAGCTCAGTTGGTTAGAGCATCTCGTTTACACCGAGAGGGTCAGGGGTTCGAGTCCCTTGGCGCCCACCACAAATATCTCTGCTTTACCGCAGGGATTTTTGTTTTGTCGATTTATCTATAAACACGAAACCGCCCACCAAGATGAGGCGCGGAGAGCGGCTCGTGGTGGACGGTCAGTTGGAGGGAGCGTCTTCTTGCAGCCAGGGTAGCCCATGCTCCTTTTCCCATCGCTCGATCTCCTCGCTGAGAACGTAGTAGCTTGCGTCTTCATGGGTCACGCGCAGTACGTTCTGTCTGCGATGATCATAGATTCGCTCATCGCTCTCGTGAACTTGGATCAGTGCCCCCTCGGGCAGACCCACGTTTTGTCTCGCGAGGAGGTACGATGTTTCATGGACAGGCTTGAATAGGCGTACGGCAAATTGCGTTCTGACGAAGATCGTGATTTCGTTCATGGCTCACTCCAAGTCCGCTGATGATTGGCGGAAGGGTCATGGTACAGCGAAAAACACCTCTCGTCAACGACTGGCGGAGAAAGTAACACCCCGAACGGTCGGTTCGGGGTGGAGAGGAGTGAGGATTAAGTGCGCTGATGCTTGAGCCAGGTCTTACGGGTAATCGAGAGGAGGATTTCATCAATCCAGGCGCCATTACGGAAGTGCTTGGCTTTTCTCGTGCCTTCGCGTCGGTACCCGCACTTCTCGAGGTACTTAAGCGAACGCTTGTTGATCGCGAGCACGCTCGACTCAACGCGATTGAGATTGAGCGTATTGAAGAGGTAGTCGAGGAGAAGAAGTTTCGCCTCAACGGCGTACCCCTTGCCCCATTCGTCTTTCTCTCCGATCACCGTTCCGGTTGTCGCGAATCGACTTACCCAATCGATTCCATGCACACCCATGTTCCCAATATGACGCCCATCCTCGTTCAAAATGATGGCGAACGCCATGTCGCTCGGGAAGCGCGAACGGTCGCGCGATTTTTGCCATTCGATCTCGGCTTGCATGTCGAGTAGGAATGGCCTATTAATCATCGGTCGAATTTCCGGATCATTGATCCAGTGAACGATACGGGGAAGGTCCGCCTCTTCAATTGCACGGAGAGAGACCTGTTTTCCCCTGAGAAAAAGGTTTTGTAACGAGCTAGTCATGGCGACTCCTTGTTGTGAACCTGAGTAACAGAAAAACTCTGCCAATCAGGCAGAGTTTGTCCTACAAATGAATCATTTCATTTTACAGCACAAAATTTGCCTGATGAGTAGAACTCATAGGGAAGTTGATGTGTCCGAGTGCTGAATATGTTTGTGGATTCATAACTTGATTAAATTTACCTTATTTTAGCGGTTTTGTCAAAAAACAGAGCACCCCGGATTGTGGTCCGGGGTGGAGAGGGGGCGGGGGGCGCCGGATCACTAGGGATCGGATTCTTCGCACCCGGGCGGAAGAAAGAAGACCACGTTTCCGCGATTTTTCTTCGTGGGCTTCGCAAGTGGGGCGGATTCCACGGGCTCCACTTCCGCTATATGCATCATCCCGACGGGTAGGCCGCCGATCGCGGCGAGGTCTCGCTTGACCTGCTTAAGCGCTCGACGGACTTTGTCCTTTGTGGTCATCTCGACTCCTTTTTCGCCGAAGCGACGTTACGGCGGTGGCTTCGCACCGCAAAGTAGGAAAGTGAAACGCTGACGAGGATACTAATTAGCGCGGTGCCAAAACGTGCATTCGCCATGTACTCGACCGAGAGGCCGAACACCACGGCGGACGATCCGCCAAGGAACGCTGCGGGAATGTTGAAGTACGAGAGCATGGACCCTCCTTCTTGTTAGAGTAACCTTAACGAACAAAATGTCAAACAATCCGAGATATTGTATACTAGGGTCATGTCGCCTCTTACACGTATTTTAATAGGGCTTGTCGCCGTTGGTATTGGGATGATTATGGTCTATAAATCCGACGATGTTGTTACTTGGATCGGGCCAAATCATTGGGCCGAGAAGATTTTTGCGGGCGGGGGGTCGTCGTTTTTCTATAAACTCGTTGGCGTATTTGTCTGTTTCGTCGGGATTGTTATGATTACGGATCTTTTCGAGATTGTATTTGGGAACATGATACTTCGTGTACTCCGGATTGGTT
>CAZBFR010000067.1:0-2437 GCA_964491425.1 uncultured Gammaproteobacteria bacterium | reverse complement strand
TCGAGCACCTTCTCTTTTACGGAAACCCGGGACTTGGAAAGACAACGCTCGCGCACATTATCGGGAACGAAATGGGGGCGAAGGTGCGGATTACGAGCGGTCCGGCGCTTGAGCGTGTTGGCGATCTTGCGGCGATTATTTCGAATCTCGAGCGAGGCGATATTTTGTTCATCGACGAGATCCATCGGCTTAACCGATCGATCGAAGAAGTCCTCTACCCTGCGATGGAGGACTATGCGCTTGATCTTGTTGTTGGAAAAGGGCCTTCGGCGCGGACACTCCGCCTCGAACTCCAAAAATTCACGGTGATTGGGGCAACGACGAGACTTTCTCTTTTATCATCGCCACTGCGTGACCGTTTTGGTATGATCCACCGCCTCGACTTTTATACCGAACCGGAAATGGCCCAAATTATCGCGCGAAGCGCAGGCCTTCTTCAAATTCCGATCGATCAAATGACCGCAATGGTCATTGCGCAACGCGCCCGTCGCACCCCACGTATCGCAAACCGTCTCCTTAAGCGCGTCCGCGATTTCTCCGAAGTTGAGCACGAGGGGGCCCTCACCCCCGATATCGCAAACCGCGCGCTCGACATGCTCGCGATCGACCCCCTCGGCCTTGATAACGCTGACCGAAAGATCCTTGAGGCGATCCATGAACTATTCTCCGGGGGTCCCGTTGGCCTTACGACGCTCGCCGCCGCAACGCAAGAAGAGGCCTCAACGATCGAAGAGGTGTACGAACCCTACCTGCTCCAAATCGGTTTCCTCGAGCGCACTCCTCGCGGACGCCAAATCACAAAAAAGGGGCGTGAGCACATCCGTCCCAAGCCGTGATATACTTCCCCTATGTCAGTCTCTGTTTTTCTTCTTCTCTACGCCCTAATCTCGCTTATTGCGGGACTGTTCTTCTTTTTTAATATCTTTCACATCGCCCGATTTGGATTAAACTGCACACAAACAAACGTCGTACTTGTCGCCTACACCGTTTTCTATCTCGCAGTACAGTTTGGAACACTTGCGCTCCTTTCCCCTGTCGACTGGACGGTCCCTCTCGAAATTCGCCTTGGCATGTTCTAATATGCTCGACTTAAACCGCCTCCCAAATCAAGAGCATGACGAAAAAACGGTTCTTTTCCTTCGTCGTCACTGGATCCAACTCTTAAGCCTCGCCGGCTACGGGATAAGTCTTTTTGCACTTCCGGTATTTGGCGCGATAATCCTTCCTCTTGTTGGTTTCGATTTCGAGCATCCGATTATTAAACCGATCATGCTCGTCCTTCTCTCTTGTTACCTTCTCTTTGTCTTGGTCATTTTACTTACGCAATTTACCGATTACTATCTCGATACCTGGATCGTCACAAATGAACGGATTATTAGTATCGAGCAAAAAGGACTATTCGTCCGCACGATCGCAACCCTCCACCTCAACCAAATCCAAGACGTAACGGCGGAAACGGAAGGCTTTTTAGGGACATTTTTAACGTACGGAAACGTTTATATCCAAACAGCCGGTACCCGCGAACGGTTTAATTTTAAGACAATCGACAACCCGGAGACAGTGAAAAACACGATTATGCGCCTCGTCGAATCCGACAAAAACCGCCACGGCGACGCTTCAAGGATGTAGTGATTTACGAATAAGAACGGTCATGTGAATGGACCGTTTTTTAAATACTCGGAGGATATACCAGGCGTAAATCGCTAGATAGGCCGTTATTTTTGTAAACCGGAAATAATCGAAGCAGGAGATATAAGTGATTTCATCTACAAGAAGACCGTGTTTCTTTACGAGCGCACGAAGTTCGCTTTCGGAATTGAGGCGATATTCCGTTTTAAACGTTTCGTCGACCGCATAGCCAAGGAGAAGATAGCGTAGGAGCGACTTAATGCGCGTCGGAAAAAGACGTGTGAGGGAAACAAATAGCGACCGTGCATTCGTTGTCATGCCGATAAACACCCCGCCAGGTTTAAGCACGCGACCAACTTCCCGTATGAAATGATCCGGATCCGCGACATGCTCCATCACCCACTGCGCCGTTACGATGTCGACCGACCCCGCTTCAATAGGCCAGGAATCATTTGGGAGAATAATATGAACCTGGTCCATCGCCCGATTCTCCTTCGCGTAGGAATCGAGATCAAGACCAATGCGCCGCCCCGCCCGTAGATAAACCTCCTCGCCAAACGTTCGGCGACCACACCCAACATCCAAAATCGTCTTGTCTGCCGCCACCACGCCCGACAAACTCTCTAAAAAGACCGTTCCTACACTTTTATAGGTAGGCAGTTTCTTTACAAGGATTTGATCAAGTTCTTCTTGGGTCATAAAAAAAGCCTAGCACAAATAACGAAAAACCCCGAGCGTTTGCCCGGGGCTTTTTTATTTCCATTTCTTTGTAAGCTCGATTCCAGTAAAGAAGTGCTTAAGGATTTGT
>CAZBFR010000066.1:0-2531 GCA_964491425.1 uncultured Gammaproteobacteria bacterium | reverse complement strand
CATCCCACCGCCTTTGGAGGCACACATGATCCGCATTCCGTTTCTTATTATCTGGGGACTGGTCGCGTTCATCGGATGCGACTACAGCCAGGTCGGTGATGGCGTGGCCGTCGTCGACTGTGGAGGAACCGAGGGCGCCGGCGATGCCCGGCGCGACTGGTTCGGTACGGCGCGGATGTACCCCGGGGAGATCCGGGCGTCCGACTTCGCCGACCGTGAGGTCGTCGTACACCTGCTCGAGGACCAGGGGGGCTCGGCCACCCTGATTCTCTACGCGGACAGCGACTTCTCGATCGATTGCTGGGGGTATCTCGATATCCTCGGCGACACCCAGGACCTGTTCGGTCGCGACGGCGAGTACGTCGACGTGACCGGGGCGTGGTACGAAGGGGAGTTCGACGGACTGCGCGCACGCGTGTCCGGAGACGAACTCCACCTCGACAAGTGACCGTCTCAAGCTGGGACGGCACCGTAGGACCTGCACCACTCGGTGCGGGTCTTTCTGCTTTTATCAAACTGTAGATTCGGTTATACTGCTCGTATATGAAACTGAAGCAGTATTTTTTGTTCATCCTCCTTGGGATAACGCTTGGGGTAGGGGGATATGTTTTATACGAGGCGTTAGCGCCGAAACCGGAGCCGGCTGTTCCCGAGGAGCTTATCGGCGGGAAGACAAAGGAGCAGATTGCCGAAGAGTTTTTACGAGATTTAGAGGCGGGGGTTTACGACGATGTCGAGGCAACCGAAACAATTATTGAATAATATGGATAAACATCAAGTTCGTCTTTACGTAATTCTCGGAATTCTTCTCGCGGTTTTCGTTGCCCTTGTTATTGGAGTGATCGTTCTCCTTTTTGTTGCTGATGAACGGAGCCTTCGGGACGTGCAGACGGGAACGACTGTGGAAGAGCGACGCGAAGAGCGGGCTGAGGAGAGGGAGGAGCGTCGAGAGGAACGGCAGGAGGAGCGTGAGGAGAACGGCGGGGGAGTGATCGGGCTTATTTTTGGAGATCAGGGAGTTGTTGACGATTTATTTTCGGATGGGGACGAAGACGGCGAGGTAGTTTTTGATACAGGAACAACGGATAGTGGGACGAATGGCGGGGGCACTTCTGGCGGAAGTTCTGGAGGGACGGTTAGCGGGGGATCGACCGGTGGAACTTCTGGCGGATCGACGACCGATTCCGGCGGAACGAATGGCACGAGTACTGGCGACGTAGCTCCCGACAGCGAAAGTCCGTGTCGCTCGACCGGAACAAGACAGAGCTGTGGTGGTACTGATTTGGATGGCGACGGGGCTGTGGATAGTACGGTTACAGACCCTGTCGTAACGGATCCTGGAACGGCGAACGATAATGATCCGGCTGGACCGGGAGGAACGGACACGCCGGTTGAGGATTCTACAACGGTTGGGGGAACGGACGGCGTTCTCGGGAGCGACGGGAACGGGAATATAAAGTGGATTACGGCGGATAACTGGATTGGGTTTATCGCCGACGAGGAGGCGAGCGTCTACTACGACATTGGAGGAAACCAAATTAAGGATCCGAACGGAACGCTTCCGATTGTAACGATCGCGTATCAACTTACGCGTCCGACCGAGCTTGAAACGGATGCGGAGGCCTACGAACGAAACAAGCAAGCGATTCTTTCGACCTACGTAACGTACCAGGCTGGACGACGGGAGCTTATCGACGGTATTTCAGCGGAAACCTACGGGGTTATGACACGGACGGGAGCGGAATGGGTCTACTTCTTACAAGTAAGTCGCTATATCGTTCATATCCACTTGCGACCAGTCGGCGGGACGGTTGACGGCGGGGAGGTAATTCAAAGTATCGACTTCTACCCGAGCGAAACGTTTATTAACAGCGCACGACGAGTACAATAAAAGAACGCCCTTCGCGGGCGCTCTTTTATTTTGTCTTAATCGTGATTTTATCTTTTACGAAGTCGATCGTTACAAGTTGATCATTCTCGATTTCGTTTTTTACAATCTGGAGCGCGACCGGATTGAGAATTTCGGTTTGGATTAGGCGCTTAAGCGGGCGGGCGCCGAATTGTGGATCGAATCCCTTTTTCGCGAGATGCTTTTTCGCGCGCTCGGTTACCGAGAGGGTGATACCGCGCTGGGTTTTAATACGATCCGTAACTTGCGCAAGTTGAAGTTCAACGATTGTTCCGATTTGTTCCTCGCGCAGGGCGTGGAAGAAGATTATATCGTCGATACGGTTAAGGAACTCCGGACGGAAATGATCCTTAAGCTGTTCGAGAACCTTTGCTTTAATCTTTGATTCCTCGGTTGCTTCCGATCGCTCGAATCCAATCTCACCTTGTTTATTTGCGTTGAGAATTGTATCCGACCCAAGGTTTGAGGTCATGATAATAATCGTATTCTTGAAGTTGACTTTTCGACCCTTTGAATCGGTAACATGACCGTCGTCAAGAATTTGGAGGAGCACGTTAAAGATATCCGGGTGCGCCTTTTCGATTTCGTCAAAGAGAACGACCGAGTAGGGATTTCGACGAAT
>CAZBFR010000065.1:0-2639 GCA_964491425.1 uncultured Gammaproteobacteria bacterium | reverse complement strand
GAGTCGGTTCGCTTGTAATCGTTACCGTTTCGAGAACTTGCATCGTAATCGTTTGTGTTGGCGCTTGCTGTTCAGGGGTAGGCGCTTTTTCCGGAGTATTTACCGCGACGGAGTTTGTTTCCGTTACGGTTGCTCGATCGACTTGCGACGCTCCAATCGTTCGAAGGTAGTACGTCGTCTTAAGTCCCATCTTCCAAGCGTAGGTATACACGTCCGAGAAGAACTTTCCGCTCGTGTTGTCGGCGAAAATATTGATCGATTGACTTTGATCGATCCATTTTCCGCGCGCGGCGGCGTGTTTAATAACCCATTCTGGATGTACTTCAAAGACGGTCTTATAAATTTGCTTCATGTCCGCCGGAATCTCGTCGATATTTACGATTGTTCCATCTTGAATCTTCATCTTCTCGATTACCGTTGGCGTCCAAAGTCCGCGCGCTTTTAGGGCGTCAGCGAGGAAGTCATTGATGACAATGAAGTCTCCGCCTTGGTTGGCTTTAACGTAGATATGCTTGTAAATCGGTTCGATCGAAGGCGTACAACCGGCGATATTTGAGATTGTTGCGGTTGGCGCAATCGCCATACAATTCGAATTACGCATTCCGTATTTACGAACGCTATTACGGACAATTTGCCAATCCATGGTCTCCTCTTTATTAACAGGAATCGGAGCGCCACGCTCATGTTCATGCATCTTAAGCGTATCAATAGGGAAGAGGTTGCGATCCCACTTCGAACCTTTGTAGGTCGCGTAAGCACCCTTCTCTTGTGCAAGTTTTGAGGAGTTAAGAATCGCATGATAGGAAATAAATTCCATGTTTTCGTCGGAGAAACGAACAGCTTCTTCCGAATCAAACGGGAGCTTAAGTTTGTAGAGTGCCTCTTGGAGACCCATTACCCCTAGTCCAACCGGGCGGTGTCGAAGGTTTGAAACCTTTGCTTCCTTTGTTGGGTAGAAGTTGAGGTCGATAACGTTGTCGAGCATTCGCATCGCGATTGCGACGGTTTTCTCGAGCTGTGGTCTATCGAATCCGTTTTCGGTTGTATGTCGAAGAAGGTTGATCGAACCGAGGTTACAGACGGCCGTTTCGTCCTTACTCGTATTAAGCGTAATTTCGGTACAGAGGTTTGAACTATGGACGACGCCGACGTGATCTTGTGGGGAGCGAACGTTGCAAGGGTCCTTAAACGTAATCCAGGCGTGACCGGTCGAGAAAAGCATCGTCAACATCTTTCGCCAAAGCTCTTTCGCTTTTACCTTTTTAAAGAGTCGAATTTCGCCCTGTGCAGCCATTTTTTCATACTGTTCGTAGCGGATTTCGAATTCTTTTCCGTAGATATGGTGGAGCTCCGGAGTTTCGTCCGGCGAGAAAAGCGTCCAATCCTCGTCGTTAATCATCCGTTTCATAAACAAATCTGGAATCCAGTTCGAGGTATTTACGTCGTGCGTTCTTCGACGCTCGTCGCCTGTATTTTTTCGAAGCTCGAGGAAGTCCTCGATATCATAGTGCCAAGCTTCGAGATAGACGCAGGTCGCTCCTCGTCGCTTTCCGCTTCGGTTGATCGCCGCGGTCGTCGAATCAACGATCTTTAAAAATGGAATAACTCCCTGACTAAAGACGTTCGTACTCTTGATAAGCGCTCCCGTTGCGCGGATATTCGTCCAATCATTTGCAACACCTCCCGACCATTTCGAAAGTTGCGCGTTGTCGGCGTAGTTCTTAAAGATGTCGACGAGATCGTCCTCGACGGTGGTGAGGAAGCAAGAGCTCATTTGCGGGTGCGAGGTACCGGAGTGGAAGAGCGTTGGCGTCGAAGGGACGTAGTAGAGCTGGGACATGGCGTGATAAAACTCGATCGCGCGGTCCTCTTTTTGAAGCTCTTCGAGCGCGAGTCCCATAGCGACGCGCATCCAGAAATATTGCGGAAGCTCGAGGATTCTTTGGCTATGATCCTTAAGGAAGTAGCGATCAAACAATGTTTGCGCCCCGAGGTACTTAAAGAGCCGATCGCGTTGCGGTTGGATCGCCGCCGAAATTTTCGCGATGTCGAAATGACCAAGTCTAGGATCAAGTCGGCCCGCCTCGATTCCTTTCTTTAGTTGTACCGCAAAGCTTGTTCGATATTTTTCTTCAAAGGTCTCGTCTTGATCTCCCGTTTTTAAAATACCCTTGTACAAGTTGTTGAACATGTAGCGGGCGGCAATATTTGAATACGCCGGATATTGGTCCATTCGTCCACGAAGCGCCATGATAATCGCATCCGTAATCTCCTCGGTAGGCATCTTATCGTAGAGGTTTACAAGAACATCGTTTAGAAGTTCTTGGATGTTGATCTGTTGCGAATGGTCAGCGGTAAGATAGCGAAGCGAACGCTCGATCTTTCCGAGATCAAACGATTGAATATCCCCGTGGCGCTTTGTAACGTAGGAAATGGTCATAGACGAGTTTGAAGAATAAAAAACCTTCATGCCCCGGCACGACGACGAGCCGGAAGCTGTAAGTAGAAGTATACAAAGTCCCGGGAAAAATAGCTCGCCCGGAGGTGTGGACAAAACACGGTGTAGTGTCAGTTTATCCACACGGATACTATATGTTGTAAAACAATTCGAGCGCCGACCCTCGTGGGTGGCGCTCGGA
>CAZBFR010000064.1:0-2797 GCA_964491425.1 uncultured Gammaproteobacteria bacterium | reverse complement strand
CGGCAGGATCAAAGATGCTCTTCGGAAGGACGCCTTTTTGAAGAAGGCGCGCGATTCGGGCAGACCCTGCAATTGACGGAAGAATCCCTACACCGTTACAACCGAGATTATAAAGGAGACGATTATTTAAAGGCTCAAAGCCGACACACCGAATGCCGTTCGGCGTGTAACCCATGAGGCCGTGCCAAAGGTGGGAGTAGGTAAAACGTTGCTTGGCGTGACGATAGGTATGCTTCACGAATCGATCAATCGCCCTCTTCGCGTCGTTTGAATATGGGTGTGATTGTTTATACTTTGTTGTATTTTCTACAAGAACCTCGGGACCCCCAATGCAAATTAAATTCACATCCTCGGTTTTTCGCGCGAACGGGCGACGAGTAAGGTAGAAATACGGCTCAGCCTCGTACACTTCGAGTGGAACGGAAATATGGGTCGGAAGGTAGCTAATAGCCACTGGGGATTTTACCGACTTCTCGTAAAAACCCGCCATGTACCCGATCGACCCTTTTACGAGGTGATGGAAGGAAGCGTCGAGGTCACGTCCGGAATGATTAATAATATGAAACCCCTCAAACCCATTTGTACAGAGAACGACGTGACCGGCCGTTATATCGTACTTTTTCGTTTCAAGTCTCGTTGTCGCTTTAAAGAGATGGACTTTCTCAATCTTTGTTTGTTCAAAAACCGAAAAACGCGCCTTGTAACGCTTTGCGAGTTTCGAAATAACCTCTTCCGTAAAGCGCGCGCTATTTGCGACTCCTTTCTTTGAAACAAGAACGGCAATATATTGCGAGTCCTTTGTCTCGAGCATTTCGAGGAGTTCGTGGTGGGGTGCGCGTCGATAGAGCCCTCGGTATTTGTAGGGAAGCCTGTGCGTTGCGAGATACTTGTCGGAAACAAGAATTTCTTCGACCTTTGCGCCTCCTTTTTTCTTTAAACGTTTATTTTCGAGATGTACAAGAAGCTCCTCGCGATCAACGCAACCGGCAAAACCGGTAAAGGTGTGAATCGGCGTTTCGATATTTAGTTCTTTGACTATTTCATCGATTAATTCCCAAGCACCGTCGACCGCTTTTTGTCCGTCACAAGCAAGACGCAGTCCATATTCGTCTACGATATCGTAAAACGGTCGTTCGAAGTAGCTTACGAGCTGACCAGCGTTATGTCCCGTCGCGCCGTGCGCGATTTTACCCGCTTCAATAAGCGCAACTTTTTTATTTGTTTTGGTAAGCAAAAAGTAGGCGGTTGTCGTTCCGGCAATCCCTCCTCCAATTATCGCAATCTGCGTCGAAACATCTTTCGTTAGTGTCGCGAGTTTGCGTTTTCGATCGATTTGCTCTATCCAAGGCGAAATCATAGATACATGATATCAACGTCCACGATCTAAAACAATGTTCCAACTTGTAGAAGTGCAATGATAAGGAAGCTCGCGATAAGTACCCCCGCTTCGATTCGACCAATCCGTCGTCGCGTAATTCCAAAAACGAGAAAAACGGCATTCACGATACAAAAAGTGAGAAGAATATTTCCAACGCCAAGATCGATCGCAAAAAACGGATTCATCATTCCAAAAAGCCCAAGCAAGAATACGTTAAAGGACGCCGATCCAAAGTAATCTCCAAACGCAATATCGGTATTTTTTTTCAATATACTTGAAACGGCAATCGAAATTTCCGGAATATTTGTACCCAATGAAAGAAGAAACAGACTTACGATAAACGTCGGAATACCGATAACGAGCGCCAATTCCTCGGTTCCGGAGACAAGTAGGTTCGATCCGAGAAAAATCCCAACCGCCGCAAGGATAAGCCCGCCCATTGTCAACAAATTTCGTTTCGTCGCAAGGGCGGCCAATCTTGCTTTTCCGGCATGAGAAAAAAGTTCGTAGTAAATAAACAACGAATAGGCAACTAAGAGTATCGCGGCTTCGTATCGAAAAATTACACCGTCGTAAGCAACGAAAATAGGAAGAAAATTTAGAAGTCCAAAGCCAACAAATTTATTTCTCGAGAATTGTTTCCCAAATTCGAGACCGCCCTTAAAAAGGGCGAGGAGCGGAATAATAAGTAGGCTAATAACAAAGATCCCCCCGATAAGATTCCCGGCGAAAATTTCGGGATGACCGGAGGCCTGACTCGAAATAGCGACAAAGATTTCAGAAAGAGACGTAAGGGCTCCAAGGAGAAGAAACGAGATCCCGAATCTCGAAAAACGCACTCGTCGAGCGAGAGCGTCAACCTCGCCAACGATAAACCGAGAGCAAAGGAAGATAAGAAGAAACCCGATAAGCAGGGAGGCGACGAATGACATGTCCCAAGTATAGCAGACTCTGGCCAAAAAAGGTGGACAAATCTCTTAAACCCTGATATGCTTCGGCCTTGTATGTCAAATAGTGAAGTCATTATTCGATTCGAGGATGTTTCGTTCTCATACGTCGAGCGTAAGCCGATTCTAGACGAGGCAAGTTTTTCCGTTCGCGACGGGGTAAAATATACCGTCATGGGCCAAAATGGAGCCGGAAAAAGTACGATTTTTAAGCTTATTACGGGTGAATTGACCCAAACAAAGGGAAAGATTCATAAGAAGGCCGGGGCAACGATCGCCGAGGCAAAGCAGGTCATGGCGCGCGAGTATCTCGGACTTACAGTTCGGGAGTACTTCGAGAAGGCGTTTACAGAAGTTCCTTACAACCTCGATAAGCAAATCGCGGACGCTCTCGAGATCGTAAACCTCAAGGCGCCGCTCGATAAGATCGTTGGCGAATTTTCGGGGGGACAGCAAGCGCGACTCCTTCTCG
>CAZBFR010000063.1:0-2935 GCA_964491425.1 uncultured Gammaproteobacteria bacterium | reverse complement strand
GTGTCGATGGTTATTGGAACGGTTTGGTACGGGGTGCTCTTTAGTAAGCAATGGGAGGAGATTATTGGGACGAAGGGCATGACACGGGAACAGCGGGCGGAAATGCAAAAGAAGGCAATGCCTCTTTACGGCATTGCGTTTATTCTCGCGCTGTTTCAGGTATGGGTTTTGAGTGAGGTTATGATCGGAGAGGGGGCCATGGACGGGATAAAGGCGTTCGTGTTTCCGCTTTGGATTCTCGCGGGATTTGTTCTTCCAACCGTCGCCGGAGGGATTATGTGGACGAACGATTCTAGGCGGATTGCCTGGATGCGCTTTGGGATTCAATCCGGTTACTACATCGTTTTGTTTATTGTTTGGGCGCTTATCCTTTCCGCGTTCTAGGCTATGAGTGAGGAACAATTAGCCGTGGAGTATGTTAAAGCGCACAAAAATCGATTGGTTTTAGAATACGCGGGAATCGACCTCTATCCGGCGGAAGAATATCCAACGTCTATTTTCATGGCAGGGTCGCCGGGTGCCGGAAAAACCGAAACGGCGAAACAGTTGAAGGCGACGGGGCCTTTTCCGAACGCAATTTTACATATTGATCCGGACGAGATGCGGGCGATGCTTCCGGGTTATTCCGGAAAAAACGCCGAGCAATTTCAACTCGCGGTCTCAATTCTCGTCGATACGATTTACAGTTCTGTGTTGAAGTTTGGCCAGAGCGTGATTCTCGACGGAACATTTTCGCACTACGGAAAGGCAAAACTCAATATCGAGCGCTCGCTTAGTCGCGGAAGGACGGTGAACATCGTTTACGTCTACCAAAACCCGATCCGGGCTTGGGAGTTCATTCTTAATAGACAGAAGTTTGAGGGACGAGCTGTTCCAAAAAGCTCTTTTATTAGTAAGTACTATTCTGCTCGCGCGACGGTTAACCAGCTCAAGCGAGAGTTCGGGGACCAGATTCGTGTAGATGTTGTTATAAAAGATCTATCGGGCTTTGATCAGGAGTACTATAAAAGCATTGATAACATTGACACTTACGTCCGGGAACCGTATCCTAAAGAGGAATTAGAATCACTTATATGATGCAAAGAATCAAGCGATTTTTCTCAAAAAAGCCGGCAAAGAAGGAGTATTCTTCATTGTCTGATTTTTTGCGTAATGCATCGGACGAAGAGCAACGCGAAATGTTCTTGGGAGTCGCGAGGCGGGCAACCGAGGATCAGCGAAAACTCATGCAGGAAGCAAAATCTCGCACCTAGGGCGAGATTTTGGGTTTAAAAAATGAACTATGACGCTCGACGAATATAGAGAGAAAGTCCTTGCGATTCGCGAGGCGAGGGATTGGAAGCAATTTCATAATCCAAAAGACATGGCGCTCTCGCTTGTCCTTGAGGCGACCGAACTTCTCGAGATTTTCCAGTGGAAGCGGGAGGCGGAGTTTGAGACGGTCCTTAAAGAAAAGCGGGAAGAGATCGAAGGAGAGCTTGCCGATGTGTTTTATTGGATTGTCCTTATGGCGAACGATTTTGGCATCGACATTTTAGAGGTAGCTAATAAAAAACTCGCTATTCTTGAAAAGAAATATCCTGTCGAGAAAGCCAAGGGCTCGGCGAAGAAATACACGGAGCTCTAGTATGTTTTTGTACAAAAATACGATTGCTGGATTTCAAGCGGATGTGGATGCAAACATGATTGCCGATCTTGTTGAGTTGTCGTTTCAACGGGAAATGGGGCGACGTGTTTCAAAACAAGAAAAGCAAAGTTGGGAGAGTTCACTTGGATACATGGAGCGCGTCGTTAGGCGCGCACAGCTTGATCCTACTTGTGGAGTGCTGATCGAGTACGTTATTCCGGCAACTTCCAACCGAATTGATTTTTTCGTTTCCGGACATGATGAACAAGGGAATAAAAACTTTGTCATTGTCGAATTGAAGCAATGGCAGTCTGCGGAAGCGACGGAAAAAGACGGGGTTGTTCGAACAGCTCTAGGCGGAGGAGTTCGTGAAACAACGCACCCCTCGTACCAAGCAAATTCGTACAAGCTCTATCTACAAGATTACAACGCGAACATCGATTCGAAAGAGTTGACACCGTATTCGTGTGCGTATTTACATAACTATCGAAAGGGAAACCCGGAACCGTTAACGGAGCCGATTTATAAGGAAATCGTCGAGGATACGCCAATTTATTTTAGAGACGATCAAGAGAAGCTTGAAAGCTTTTTGAAAAAATATGTCGGGAAGGGCGACGGCGAAAAGATTTTATACGAAGTAGAGGCCGGGCGAATCCGTCCGAGTAAAAAGTTGATTGATCATGTCGCCGGAATGTTTGTGGGAAACAAAGAGTTTGTATTGCTCGATGAGCAAAAGATTGCTTACGAGTCGGCAAAATATTACGCTGAGAAAACGAAGGAGAAAGCGGTCGTCATTATTCAGGGCGGACCAGGGACGGGGAAGTCCGTCGTGTCGGTCAATCTTCTTGGTGGGCTTTTGAAGAGCGAAAAGAACGTCGTTTTTGTCGCGCCGAATGCCTCTTTTCGAGATGTAATTGTTCGCAAACTTGCCCAGTCGAACACTCTAGTCCGTCTAAACAACTTGTTCAAAGGATCATCCGGATTTGTGGACGCAGTTCCCGACACATTCGACGCAATCATTGTGGACGAAGCACACCGTCTCAAAAAGAAAGGTGCATACATGTACAAGGGCGAAAATCAGGTTGAGGATATTGTGAAAGCCGGGCGAACGGCGATTTTCTTCGTTGACGATCACCAAATGATTCGACCGGATGACGTTGGGTCCGTTGCCGAAATAAAACGCATTGCGGAAAAGTTTGGCGCGCATATTTATCAAATAGAACTCCAAGCGCAGTTTCGCTGTTCCGGGGCGGCGGGTTATGTAAACTGGCTCGATAATGTTTTGCAGATTCGTGAAACGGCAAATAT
>CAZBFR010000062.1:0-2997 GCA_964491425.1 uncultured Gammaproteobacteria bacterium | reverse complement strand
TTTGGAGTTCGACGGCGGGGAAGAGCGCCCCAAAGAGATTTCCAATGTGAAGCGTATTTGTCGGCTGTAGCCCGGTAAGTGCAATCATACCGTCCAATTACATCATATTATTGACTTTCGAGCCATTTTGTGCTATTATTTATCGTTGTTGAGCGTGGCGTTTTACGGCTATTTAGGCCCTAAAACACCGTTCTCAAAAGGCATGGTTCGTGGGGTGCATGGTGCGTTCCTACGGGCTGGTCAGAGACGGTTTCGAGGTGTGACATGAACGTATACATCGATCAAATGGTTGAGTTCAAGAATCGGTTCTCCCGCTTTGGGGGAACGATGGGGCTCTTTCTCCGCCTCCTTGGCGACGACGATCTCATGAAGTTCGTTGTTGAGACCGCGACTGCGAAGGCGGATGCGAATCCGTTTGAGCAGACCGTCCCCGAGCAGATCGAAGCGCTTCGGCGCCAGAACGAGCTCGGAGGGTGGGGAATCGAGGAGGCCGTGTTCGAGCGCCTTCTCGCGACCGCTCCCGCGTGGCCGAAGGGCAAGGACGCGTTTCGCTCGCTCCGCATTCGCTTCGGCGAGGGGAACGAGGGTGTGGCGCTGACCTTTGAGCGTCACGCCGAGGCCATGAAGCGCGTCCACGACCCGAAGTTCTGGCGTTGGGAGTTGCTCCATTCGGCCGAGGTGCCGTACGAGAACAAACCGACCAAGCGTCTTCGGCTCCTCTCTGGAAACGAGACACACCGCGCCGTGGTCGAGTGGGTCATCACCGACCTCTCGGCCAACCGCAAGCGGAGTGACGTCACTTCGGTGCGCGGTCCCCAGTCCCTCGCGGACGAGGGTCTCGTGCTTGCGTGGCTCTTCCCGAAGCGCGTGCAGGCTATCGACTACGACAAGTACTCGGCCTGGTTCTGCGCGGGTTACGAGGTCAATGTCCCCGAGGACGACGACGGGGGGTGGCAGGGCGTCGTGATCGTGCACCGTCATGTCGATTCCGGCAAGGCGAACTTGCGCGCCTACTGGCGGAGCAATGCCGACTCGGTCTGCTCCGTTCCTCCCCTCGGGTAGGCCTTGGAGCTTGGCATCTTGAGCCTTGGAGGGCACTGGGCTCCTTGCCCCTTTGCTCTTCGTCCGCCGTAGGCGGACCGTCGAACGGCATCCACGTGGGTGCCGTTCTTCAATTTGAAAACATTTGTTAAACTAACCGTGGAGAGTAGGCTAGTGCACTTGCGTCTAAGGATGCTGGTCGCCGAAACCCCTTGTTGTCCCAAGAGGTCATGGGAATTCTGCCTTCAAGAGAAGTCGGAAGTGTGTGACGGGATTAGCGAGCACTCCGCATTTCATTTTGGAACCGGCTGTTTATAAAACAGCGGCTGGTTTCGTATAAAATTCAGGGAACGGATGCGTCTGTACCCGGTGTCTTAGAAGAGTGAAATGTAGTAGGGAGTCCCCGAGAACGACGACGAGGAGTGGCAGAACGTCGTGATCGTGAACCGTAATGTCAATTCCGGCAAGGCGAACTTGAACGCCAACTGGCGGAGCAATGCCAACTCGGACTACTCCGTTCCTCCCCTCGGGAGTTCTCGTTATCTAACTAAGGGATTTTATCCATCCGCCGAGCATTTTTCCTATTTCGATTAGGCGAGATTCCGTTTCGAGATATTGATTGTTGTTGAGGCACTTGCAATCTTTTGCAAGTCGAACGAGGAGTTTGAGGGTGTCGATTTTTGCGCTGACGGATTTTAATGAAACGAGCTTATCGGTTTTCGAGGATGTCGATGCTATGGCGAGGGTTAGTTCTAGACTTGCGAGTAAAGAAGTCGAGCACGTTTCGCCGAGCGTGTAACGCTGACGTTTCGGGAACTTCTCTAAGATTATATTCCACGCGGTATAAAGATCATAAAGACTATGAACAATCGGGATATCGCCGGGTCCACCTCCGAGCAACTCTCGCTCTTTACTTGTGGTTTGGAACTTGGCGGGGGGGGGTCAGAAGGGGTTGATTCATAGTCAAGTTATTCGTGTTGAAAATCTTTTTCTCGCTTGGGAACGGTTTCGGAAGGGCAAACGCCGTCGAGATGACGTCATGATATTTGAAAGCGCGCTTGAAGACAATCTTTTTAGACTGCATGAAGAGTTATCGACCGGAACTTACCGTCACGGGAAATATGAACGGTTTGTGGTCCATGATCCCAAACAACGAACGATTCATAAAGCGAGCGTCAGGGATCGCATTGTCCATCAGGCAATAGTAAATATCATCGAACCGATTTTTGAGAGGCGATTTATTTTCGATAGCTATTCTTGTCGCGAGGGGAAGGGAACGCATCTCGCCGTTCGTCGTTTACGATCGTTTTTGCGAGAGGCGAGTCAAAATAACACACGAACGGTTTATGTGTTAAAGTGTGATATCAAGAGGTTCTTTGATTCCGTAGATCACGTGACGTTGGTCAGACTTTTAGGGGCGCGAATCTCCTGTGAAAAAACGATGGCCCTACTTCGCGATTTGATCGATGGTTTTTCGGTAGCACCTGGTGTCGGAATTCCTCTGGGAAATCTTACGAGTCAGCTTTTCGCAAACATCTATTTGCACGACCTTGATTGGTATCTAAAGCAGACGCTTCGCATCAAGCACTATCTACGTTATTGCGATGACTTTATTGTGCTTGTTAATTCCTACGAACAAGGCGTTGCTTTGGCCAAAGATCTCGATCGTTTTCTTGCCGTCACACTAAAAGTACGATTGCATCCCGATAAAGTTCTGACTCGAACCTGGAAGCAGGGGATTGATTTTGTCGGACATATTCTTTTGCCACACGCAACGATTTTACGACCCGATACCGCTTATCGTGCACTGAAGCGAGTGAACGATGAAAACATTAATTCTTACCTTGGCTTGTGTCGCCACGCGAATGCTTACGATTTAGAGAGGTTGATTCGAAATACAGCAAACCCCGCCTTACGGCAGGGCTTGTGTTGAACTCAAGCATGGTGGACTCGACC
>CAZBFR010000061.1:0-3005 GCA_964491425.1 uncultured Gammaproteobacteria bacterium | reverse complement strand
ACCTTCGCTCCGCGAGAGCGCATAACGGTAAACGCTTCGTGACCAGGGGTATCGATAAACGTCAATTTCTTTCCTTGGTGCTCTACTTGGTACGCACCGATATGTTGCGTAATTCCTCCCGCCTCGCCTCCCATAACGTTCGTATTTCGAATCGTGTCGAGAAGTTTTGTTTTTCCATGGTCAACGTGACCCATGATAACGATTACCGGAGGGCGAGGAGCCATTGATGCCTTATCTTCTCCAGCGATCGCTGCCTCAAGAACATCGAGTCCGGCATCCGAAGTATCTTCGGTTCCCTCTTCTTTTTTCGTCGCGATATACCCCAAATCTTCCGCAACAATCGAGGCCGTCTCGAAATCGATTCGCTCGTTTAAGGACGCGAGAATTCCCGCGCGCATAAGTTCCTGCATCACCTTCGCGACCGGCAAATCGAGCTGTGCCGCGAATTCGCGCACCGTAATAACCGGTGGAATCGCAATCGTTTCCGCCGTTCCTTCCTTTACCGCGTTCTTCCGATCCTGACGCGCCTTTTGGTCAAGCATTTTCTTTTGAAGATACTGACGCTTCTTGTATTCGGCCCATGCACGTTGGATTCGTCCAACCTCACGATCCGATACTTTTAAGGCTTTTTTTCCAATGTCAAACCCAAGCTCCGGGAGCTTTTCGCGCAATTCATCGGCAGAAACGCGCAATTGACGGGCTAATTCGGTAATATTCATGTCGGAACAATAGCGGAAAAACGCAATTCGGTCAATTTCAGGGGGCCATGGTACGATACGAGATATGCCCGCGGGTTTTCTTCTTATCGACAAGGACAAGGATTGGACCTCTTTTGACGTGGTCGCAAAACTCCGTGGAATAACGAAAATCCGCAAAATTGGCCATGCGGGGACGCTTGATCCGTTCGCGACAGGACTTCTTATCGTCGCAGTTGGTCGCGAGGCAACCCGCGAGATTGATACGTTCGCAAAACAGGAGAAAAGTTATCTTGCAGAAATCACCCTTGGCGCAACGACAAATACGCTCGACCCGGAAGGTGAACTTCTTCTTGATCCCGGGGCGCGCGAGATCCCAAAAGAAGAGATTGAACGAGCGCTCGAGGAACTTGTCGGAGAATCCATGCAAATCCCTCCGATCTTCTCCGCGATCAAGAAAAATGGAAAGAAGCTGTATGAACTCGCTCGAGCCGGCGTTGACGTAACCCCCGAACCTCGACGCATCATCATCTACTCAGCCGTCCTTGAAACCGACCCCATTTATAAAGACGGGCTCACAACCTGTCTTGTTCGCTTTACCGTTTCAAGCGGAACATATATCCGCGCAATCGCCCGTGATCTTGGAACGTCGCTTGGGACCCTTGGCTACCTTACCGCCCTTCGTCGTGAAACAATCGGTCAGCGCTCCGTCGAAGATGCCCATAAGCTTTCCGAATTAACCGAGGAAAATTGGCAAACATTCCTCGAAAATTGATTGACGCAAAAAATCTACCGTGCTAATTTAGCCCCGTAACTCATAAGCAGTGGTTTACGGCGTTATGGTCATTCCAATTATCATCGGTGTCGTCTCCCTCGCTCTCGGAGGCACACTTGGCTACTTTGGTAGAGCAAAACTGATCCAGGGAAAGATGTCGAACGCGGAAGAACGCGTTGAAAAAATGCTCGCGGAAGCAAAGACAAAAGAACAAGCGGTGCTTCTAGAGGCAAAGGACAAAGCATTACAAATTATCGAGACAGCAAAAACGGAAGAAGCAAATCGACGAAAGGAAATTTCAGATGCGCAAAAGCGCGTTGAGGAACGTGAAAATCGATTTGATCAGAAGCTCGCGGATCTCGAACGCAAAAATGAAGCGATCGAAGTAAAACGAAAGGGTCTCGAAGACGAGATGCTTAAACTCCAACTTCTTGAAGAAGAGGCGAAGGGAGCACTTGAAAAAGTTGCAGGACTTTCAAAAGATGAAGCAAAGAACATGCTTCTGAAAAAAATCGAAGAGGAAGAACAAGACGCGCTCATGTCCCGCCTCCATAAAATGGAGGAGCAGGGTGAGGAGGAAATCGAGCGAAGGGCGCAAAAGGTTCTCGCGCTCGCAGTTGAACGCTTTGCGGGGAGTCACGTCGTTGACGCAACAACCACCGCGGTTGAGCTCGCAAGCGAAGACATGAAAGGACGTATTATCGGAAAAGAAGGGCGCAATATTAAAGCGATGGAGCGTCTCACCGGTTGCGAATTCATTATCGACGACACCCCAGGTGTTGTCATCATCTCCGGATTCTCCCCTGTTCGTCGGCAAGTTGCCAAACGCGCGCTCGAGATGTTAATGAAGGACGGACGAATTCAGCCGGCGCGTATCGAAGAAGCAATCAACGAAGCGAAGGTTGATCTCGCAAAAGAGATGAAGAAGGCCGGAGAGGATGCGCTTTACGAACTCGGAATTCCGGTTTCATCGATCGATCCGAAACTAATCGCGATTCTTGGACGCCTCAAGTATCGAACGAGCTACGGACAAAACGTTCTTCAGCACTCGATCGAGGTTGCCCGAATCTCGGGCATGATCGCCGAGGAGCTCGGAATGGATACATTCAACGTGAAAAAAGGTGGACTCTTCCACGACATCGGAAAAGCGGTTGACCACGACATGCAGGGGGCTCACCCACAAATCGGGTACAACATCATGAAAAAATTCGGGTGGCCAGAAGACCTTTGCTACCAATCGATTGCGCACCATGAAGATAAACCGCGCACAATCGAGGGGGTAATCGTAAAGGCGGCAGACGCAATTTCCGGAGCTCGTCCGGGAGCGCGCCGAAATAGCGTCGAGGATTACCTCCAACGACTCCAAGCACTCGAAGATACCGCGATGGAATTCTCGGGTGTCGAAAAGGCTTACGCAATTCAAGCGGGACGAGAGGTGCGTGTGTTCGTAAAACCTCAAGAGGTTGACGACTACGCCGCGTACCAACTCGCAAACTCGATTGCAAAGAAAATTGAAAATGACTTAACCTATCCGG
>CAZBFR010000060.1:0-3176 GCA_964491425.1 uncultured Gammaproteobacteria bacterium | reverse complement strand
TGACGAAACCGAAGCCTAACCTATGGGATGGTTTGACTTGATCTTTGTACGACCGCTCTACAACCTACTCGTTTGGCTTATCGATATCGTGCCGTTCCACGACCTCGGTCTTGCGATTATCGCGACGACCCTGCTCGTTCGATTAGCGCTTCTTTACTTTACGTACAAGTCGCTTTCGGCACAGAAAACGCTCCAAGACGTACAGCCAAAGATTGCCGAGATTCGCGCGAAGTATAAGGACGATAAGGAAGAGCTTGCGCGTCAACTTATGGCGACGTACAAGGAGAATAACGTAAATCCGCTCGCTTCTTGTCTTCCGCTTCTTGTACAGCTTCCGATTTTCCTCGCCCTATTCCAACTTTTGAAAACGGGTTTTGCGACGATTAATACGGAAATGCTCTATCCGTTTGTTGCAAATCCTGGGGTCGTTCAGCAAAGCTTCCTTGGGTTAATCGATCTTTCGAGTCCGTCGATCTATCTTGCGATCCCAACGGCAATTGCGCAGTATCTCCAAGTAAAGCAAACGATGCGAAAACCGGTCGCGAAAGAAGTTGCGGGGGCTCCGGGAACGATGGACGAGACGATTACCTCGTCGATGAACAAGACGATGCTTTGGTTCTTGCCGGGCTTCACGCTTCTTCTTGGAGCGACGTCTCTTCCGGGTGGAGTTATGCTCTATTGGTTTACGACGACGCTTTTCACTGTGATTTTGTACTGGCTATTCCTTCGCAAGCGAAGCGCGTAGTATGAAATTTCTCCGCTCACTCCTACGGTGGACGGTTGTTCTCCTTTCTGGAGCGCTTGGAGTTGGGCTTATCGTTTACCTCATCGCCGATTTCGGGGTAAAAGAAATCCAAACGAACGTATGGCATTTTGGCCTTCTTGCGTTTTTCGGCCTGCTCGGAATTTCACTTACAAACTTTTCGATCGCAACCTGGAGGTGGCAGCTTATTATCAATGCACATCTTGAGGACGAGCGGCGGATCGGGTTTTTCCGAGTCTTTGTTGATCGTCTCGCGGGGCTTTCGGCGAGCTATCTTACTCCGGCGGCTCAAGTCGGAGGAGAGCCGGTACGAATCGCTCTTCTTTCTTCGGGCGCAAAAAAAGTCACGGTAAAGGAGGCGACTTCGTCGGTTATTCTCGACGTTGCCGTTGAGCTTATCGCCTACGTCTTTTTCATTGTCCTTGGGGCATTGTTTGCGCTTTACTATGGGCTTGGGGATCAGGATTCGCTTGTCGCAATCGCGGGGGTTTTGTCGGTTCTCGTTGCATTTCTCGGGCTGTTCTTTCTATTTACGGCGCTCGGGAAGGGATTCTTCGGTCATATTTTTAAACTTATTCCACATCGCAAGCACGGACGAATCGCGCACCTTCGAGTAGCCGTTCTCGAGACAGAGGAGCTTATGACGGATTTTCTTCGGGAGAACCCGAAGCGGTTTGCGCTCGTTGTCTTTCTCGCTATCACAATCGTCGGCGTGCGGATTATCGAGACGTTCTACATTGCAAATTTTCTCGGTCAGTCGCTCACGTTCTCGCAGGCATTTCTTATTGGAACGCTTCCTACAGCCGCGCTTCTTCTCCCGATTCCGGGATCGCTCGGCGTTTACGAAGGAGCGTTTCTTGGGCTCTTTTCCGCGCTCAACCTTACGATTAATCCGCTTGCCTTTGCCTTTATTATTCGTGCCCGTGACTTTGTCCTTGTTGTCGCGGGAGCGGTACGGATTGTAACGAAGGGTTGGGGCTTTATCCAAAAAAAGATTTTTGGTATAGGTGAGAGGGTATGATAACAAAAGAAAAGCGCGAAGAGCTCCTACGGACATTCGCGTTTTTTTCTTTTTTCCTCTATCCGCTATCCCTCGCAGAGGCTCGACTTTACTCGACGGGGCTTACGCAGGATGAGGTTGACGAGACGGTCCGCGATTGGGAAGAGAGGGGGATTGTTGATCGGTTTAACGCAATGTTTGCGCTTCGCGGGGCGAAAATCCCGATTACGGAGCAAGTTGCGGTTCGAAGTTCACGCTATCTCGATTCGATTCTTAAGCTTCGTAGGGCGAGGTGGTATATTTCTTACTTGTCGATGCTTCCCTTTATCGAAGGCGTTGCGCTTTGTAATAGCATTGCTTGGCAGTTTACAAAGCCGGAAAGCGACACCGACCTTTTTCTTATCGTAAAACCGGGACATCTTTTTTCCGCTCGTTTGTTTGCTGTGTTGCCGCTTATGGTTCTCGCTCTCCGTCCAAGGCTCGGGCGAGCGCACGCGATTGATACAAACTTTTTTATCACTTCCGACGCGCTCAACATTTCTTTCCTTCGGGAAGTAAACGATCCCTATTTTAATCAGTGGATGCGTGCCCTTATTCCTCTTTACGAAAAAACCTCCGGGCTATTCGTACGATTTTTTCAAATGAACTCTTGGTCGGGAGCGTGTCCTCGCACCCCTCTTGATACCCCGATACGCTATCGGGTCACTCCTCGATTTACGCTCCCTTTGATATTTCCGGAGCGTCTTGCAAAATGGATAGAATGGCGGTGGTTTCCGAAAGTAATTCGCGAGACAATGAATCGAACAACCTCCGTTGTTGTAACCAATTCGATCCTTAAGTTCCATAAAAATGACCGTCGCGCCGAGGTCGCGCGTCACGTCGATCTTCTCGTCTCCCTATGGTCTTCAAAAATTTAAATCGCTTTACCGCCTTCGCCTCTTTTCTCGTTTTTTGTTTACCGTTTCAAACGCGTTATCTCCTCCCGTACCTTGACGGCGTTCTTTTAGAGGGCGACCTTACGGTCTTTTCGGTCTACGCGCTCGAGATCTTGATCCTTCTTGGGGTACTTGTTTTTGGAGTGCAATTTCAGCTTGGAAAGCGAACCGTTCCCTGGCTTCTCGCCGGGATGGGGTTCATTCTTCTCTCGCTTCTAAGCGCGCTTTGGTCGCCGGTTCCCGTCGCGGCGACGCATTTCGCCCTCCATGCCACCTCCGCACTTATGCTTTTCGTTCTTCTAAGCGACGCGCGGGTTGATCGAAGGGTTGTCGCGCAGGTGTTTATACTCGGGCTCGTTATTCCGGTTCTTTTTGGCGTCTACCAGGTCGCTCTCGGTTCATTTCCGTCCTCTCTTGTCCTTGGGATCGCAAAGCGGTCGGCGGAGGCTCTCGGCGATTCCGTTGTCTTTTTTGAGGG
>CAZBFR010000059.1:0-3223 GCA_964491425.1 uncultured Gammaproteobacteria bacterium | reverse complement strand
TGGCTCGGGGGGTGGGGATCGAACCCACGACCAATTGGTTAACAGCCAACTGCTCTGCCGCTGAGCTACCCCCGAATAGGCTCTTTCGAGCTGGAAATAGTGTAGAAGAATTTTGAAAAAAAGGCAAGCCCCCGAAGAGCGAATCTCCGGGGGCAGACGAGAGCTAGGGGAGCTCGTAATCGATTCCGTGCTTCTCAAGCGCTTCGGTTTGGAGGTCGCACCGGTGGTCGTACGCTCTCCGTGACTCGACGTACCGTCGACGTAGGAAGACGACCTCCTCGTGGAGATGTTGGCGGGGACGCTCCCCGTCAAACAGCTCCTCGACGACAATCGACGGCCACTCTCCCTCCTCCCAGTGGCGGAGAATGAGTTCGTCTACGGCGCTGTCGACGTAGACCCGTCGACCCGAGTCGGCGAACAGGAGTCCCCATTCGTCGTCCTTCGGGTGGCGATATTCGTCCGGATCTTTACGCGTGAGCGCAAGGAAACGCCCGAGCGCCTGTAGGTCAACACGCCACTCTACCGCCGTTCTTCCGTCACTCATCCCCGAATGAACCGCAATCTCGACATGCTCCTCGTACTCAGCGACGACAGAAGCAACCGCCTCCGCGTCCGCGACTTGGAGCGAGGTAGCAAGCGCGGAAAGCTCTTCCTGCGCTTTCTTCGGGTCAAGCGACGCGACTACGCGGTGCAGTCCGAGCGTCAACTTTACCTTATTGAACCTCGCGCTTCGAAGCGTATAGCGTTCGACGCTCATGCTTGAAACTCCTCTACTTGCGACGCGGTAACAAGCCTCCGCCATCCTTGTTAACCGTTGATTTTCAATTGCCTGACGACGGCTACGACTCAAATGACCTCCCTAAAAGCGAGTTATATAGTATCAAAAATCCAACATTTGTCAAAAACAAAAGCCACCCATACGACGAATCGTTTGGGTGGCGTTTTGTTTATCGGGCTTCCTTTGCGCGAGCGATGTTTACCGTGATTGGGCGTCCATCAACCTCTTTGCCGTTCATGGCATCGATAGCTGCGTTCGCTTCGTCAGCGGTTCCGAATTCTACGAATCCGAATCCACGGCTGCGCTTGGTGAACTTGTCGACAGCAACGTGTGCGTCCTTAACGTCTCCAAATGGAGCGAAAAGGTCTCGCAAACCTGCGTCGTCGATTGACCAAGGAAGATTTCCGATGAATAGTCTGTTTTCCATAATATGGGACAGTATCCAGTCGATTACGAATTAATACTAACCCTTATTATGTCGAACAAGAGTAGCATAAACACTATAGCATAAAACCCATATTTTGTCAATGTAAAGGGGTTGTGATAGCCTATCTGCATATGGGAATTACCAATGTACCGGCAGGGAAAAACCCGCCAGAAGATATCTTTGTTCATATCGAGATTCCGGAGGGATCGAACGTTAAATACGAGGTAGGGGACGAAGGGACGATTTTCGTTGACCGATTTGTCCACACCCCAATGAATTACCCGGCAAACTACGGCTATATTCCAAATACACTTGGAGAAGACGGAGATCCGGTTGATGTTTTGGTCATTACTCCTGAGCGCCTTCCGGTTGGGGTCGTAATCCACGCTCGCCCTGTTGGGGTCATTTTAATGGAGGACGAGAAGGGAATGGACGAGAAGATTATCGCGGTTCCAACGAGTAAGCTTTCGCCAATGTATGACCACGTTAAAGACGTCGGCGATTTGCCGAAACACTTGCTTGACCGAATGACACACTTCTTTGAACGCTATAAAGATCTCGAAAGCGGAAAATGGGTTAAGGTCCAGGGAACGGAAGGAGTCGAAAAAGCAAAAGAATTAATCAAGGCCGGAATCGAACGAGCAAAATAGAAAGAAGGGCTTCGGCCCTTCTTTTGTTTATTCATGTGGAAGAATTGAACTAATCGCGAGGAGAGTTGCAATCCCGGCGATAAACCAAAGGAACGCGTAACCGGAACGATGATGCCTTACGGTAAAGAAGAGGCGAGGGAAGAGGTCGTAAACGACAATGAAGAAAAACGCTCCCGCCGAAACCGCAAAGATCGGACCGAGGAACTGCTCGCTTTTTACGAGAAGGGCGCTTAGCGCGATTCCGATAAAAATTGTCGAGCTTACGAGGAAGTTGGTGATTAACGTCTTTTTTACGCTCCACCCAGCCTCACGCATAATAATATACTCTGAAAGTTCTTGGATAAACTCGTGGAGAAAAATTCCAACCGCGGCGCCGAGTCCAAGGCGAACGTCGACAAGGAAGGCGGGGAGAAGAACGATTCCGTCGCCGATATTGTGGAGGGCGTCCCCGATAACAACCCGCCAAGCCATCTTCGAGGGGTGGACGTGATCGCAGTCTGGATCCGGATGATGATCTCCCTCCGGAACAAAGAAAGCGAAAGCGAGAAATCCGAGAAATCCCGCGGAGATATAACCGACGGCTTGATTAATCGGGAGGAGTTCGAACGATTCAACGAAAAGATGGTAGACGACGACGCTAAAAAGTCCTGCCGAGAAGGCGACAAAGTAGGGCATGTGTCGCTGGAGCGCCGATCCGGCGTTCTTTGTAATAAAGACGGCACCGGAGAAAGAGGCGAGCATAACGATCAGGGCGCCAAGCAGAACGTAAAGTGGGGTCATAGTATCCTGTGTACTTTTGCAGATGAGACTTTGTCTCATCTAGTGTTATTAAAAAATGCGATTTATAAGGGAAATTCGCAATTCAACTCCTTTCTACTTGAAACATAGTCTCATCTGTGATAAGTGTCAAGGAGAGTGCACACACCCGAAATATGAAAATGAGAAACGTTGATTTTATGCTTCGACACCTTCGAGAAACAGGACCTCGAATGGCGATTATGGAGTTGTTCGAGAAAGAGAAGCGTCCCCTCGACGCCGTAGCGGTACACAATGCATTACCAGATATTTCTAGGTCCACAATTTTTAGAGCACTAAAACAGCTACACGAGCACGAACTCCTCGTAGAGGCGGCAATCTCGTCGGGAAGAGTCTATTACGAGAAGCGGGGGTACAAACATCACCACCACATCACCTGCACGACCTGCGGAAAGATAGAAGACATTTTTCTTTGTGACCAACATGACCTTATTCGTAGTGCAGAAGAAGTAAGCGCCCACTTTGGACGCATAAAAACACATCAACTCGAATTTCGAGGAGTTTGCAAATCGTGCGAACGGAAAACTACAAAATCAACTCGTCGATCGCCTT
>CAZBFR010000058.1:0-3278 GCA_964491425.1 uncultured Gammaproteobacteria bacterium | reverse complement strand
AAGTAGTCGCGGCGGCCGTCCGGAACGAGTTCGCTACGTGGTAGTTGCGGTTCATCCTGAACCACGTAGCGACGGCGTTGCAAATCGGGGATGGGCCTCGGTGAGCGACGTCGGACGAGGCTGGTTTCACAACTAGCTGAGTCGTCGGCGGGTGGAAGAACTCAAAAGCTTCCATCCGCCGAACCCCTTTCTCAAAGCCCGAGTAGAGACGCAATGTCGCGTTTCCTCGGGCTTTTGTGCATTTGCGAGAAGTTGATTTCCGAGTACACTTATAGGGACTATGACAAGCAAAAGACACTTGATTTTACTAGATGGAAACGCGCTCCTCCATCGCGCTTGGCACGCGATTCCCCCACTTTCGACGCCTAATGGGGTTGTTGTGAATGCTGTGTACGGATTTGCGAATATTATCGAGAAAATTTTAGATGAAAAAAAACCAACGGCGATCGTTGTCGCTTGGGATTTGCCGGGAGGAACATTCCGTGACGAGGTGTTTGAGGATTATAAGGCGCACCGCGAGGAAAAAGAACAAGAACTTTACGATCAAATTCCAATGATCCAAGAGATGCTTGTAAAGTATGGGGTCGAGTCCGTTTCGGTTCCTGGATTTGAGGCGGACGATATTATCGGGTCTTTTGCTAAGCAAAACGCGGGTCCTGACTGTATCGTGGAGATTATTACGGGGGATATGGATAGTATGCAACTCGTGGATAAGAATATTTTTGTTACCGCCTTTGTTAAAGGTCTTTCGGAAACGAAGAAATATGATATTGACGCCGTTGTTGAGCGCTATGGTCTTAAGCCGGAGCAGTTGATTGATTTAAAGACGCTTATGGGCGATCCGTCGGACAATATTCCGGGGCTTGCCGGGGTCGGAAAGAAGACGGCGACGGACCTTCTTGTGTCTTACGGGACGATTAAAGGGATTTTGGAAGCGATTTCTCGCGGAGAAGTAAAGCCGTCGATCGCGAAGAAGTTTGAGGGGCAGGAGGAGCGGACTGAGCAAATGCGTACGCTCGCGACGGTTGTAACGACAATGAAACTCCCCCTTTCGTTTGAGGAGATTTCCTTAAAGCCGGCGGATCGGTCTGCCCTTCTTTCGCTTTTTACGGAGTATGGGTTTAAACGATTGATCCAAAAATATCAGGGGTACGGAGCTCCCGTGAAGGTTGCCTCAACTTTGTTGAAGGAAGGGGCGCTTGAGTCGCTTAAAAAAGATTTGATCATTGTGCAGGTTGAAGAGAAAGCGGAGGATCTGTTTGGCGCGGAGCTACGCGAGATTGTTGTGTCAGACGGCGTAACGTTTGCGCGGTTTAGTCATCCCGACGAAAAAACGCTCGCGCAGGTTCGAACTTTTCTTAATTCTGCGGAGCTTGTCGCCGGTCATGATCTCAAAAAATTAATGCACCGGATTGGCGAAATTACGACTCCCCTTCACGACGTAATGATCGCCGGGTATCTTCTCGCGTCGCACCTTCGCGAGTTCGATTTTCCAACAATTGTACGCGAGACACTTCGCGTTTCCGCTCCGGAAGATTTAATTGGACGAATTCCGCTCTTCTTTACGCTTTTTACAAAGCAACGGGAGTCGCTCGAGACGGCTGGGATGACTAAGTTGTCGGGTGAAATGGAAATGCCTCTAATTAGAATTCTCTATTTAATGGAGCGCGACGGGATTGAGGTTGACCGGGGTCATCTTAAAACGCTCTCGACGACCTTTGAAAAGCGTCTCGCGGAACTCACAAAGGAAATCCATGGCCTTGCCGGTCGAGAATTTAACATTAACTCCCCGTCGCAACTTGCCGAGATTCTTTTCGTTGATCTCGCCCTTCCGATTAAAGGGATTAAAAAAACAAAGACCACGTTTTCGACGGCAGCCCCGGAGCTCGAAAAATTACAGGGAGTGCATCCGATTATCGATTTGATTAGCGAGTTCCGAGAACTCTCTAAGCTTAAGTCGACCTATGCCGACGCGCTTCCGACGATGATTGCGACCGATGGACGAATTCACACAACGTACAATCAAACGATTGCTGCGACTGGTCGCCTTTCTTCGACGGATCCAAATTTACAAAATATTCCGATTAGAACGGAGCTCGGAATGGAGATTCGCAAGGCGTTCGTTGCGCCGAAGGGTTGTGTCCTTATTTCGATGGATTATTCACAGTTCGAGCTTCGACTCGTCGCTTCGATTGCGAAGGATAAGTCGTTTATCGATGCGTTCCGCGCCGGAGAAGACATTCACGCCGTGACCGCCGCGCAAATTCTCGATAAACCACTCGCGCAAGTAACGAAAGACGAGCGTCGTGCCGCAAAAGCGGTAAATTTCGGAATCCTTTACGGTATGGGTGTGCGAAATCTCGCGCGCTCAACGGGGCTTTCTCAGGCCGAGGCGAAAGGTTTCCTCGATCGCTACTTTGAAATTCATAAAGGGATCGTTGAGTATATCGAGCTTATGAAGGCGACGGCCCACAAGCAGGGTTACGTTGAAACGCTCTTTGGTCGTCGTCGCTATTTCCCAGATATCCATTCCGGAATGGGGCAACTCGTTGCGGCGAGCGAACGAATGGCAATGAATATGCCGATCCAGGGTACGCAAGCAGATCTTGTTAAAATGGCAATGATTCATGTCGCAGAATGGATTAAGAATTCTCAAACGTCGGTTAGAATGCTCCTACAGGTTCACGACGAACTTGTGTATGAAGTGCGAGAGGATGAGGTGCGGGAGGTTGTGGGCGAGCTTCGCCGGATTATGGAGTCCGTTTGGAAGGACGATGTTCCGCTTATTGTAAACGTTTCTACCGGTAAAACATGGGGATCGATGGAGGGCCTGTCATAGACAGGTCCTTTTTGATAGGATTTAGTCCTATGATCATCTTTGTCTACGGAGAAGATCCATTATTCCCAAAGCGTAAGGTTGCCGTAATGAAGGCGCGTTTTGAAGAAAAATACGACCCGTCGAAGATGAATGCTGTTCATTTTACGGAAGATGGAGAGGAGATTTCTCTTGCTGACGTAATTTCCGCTGTGCAAACTCCCCCGTTTCTTGGCGATAAGCGATTTGTAGTCGTCGAGGGGTTGCTCGACGGTTTGTTAAAAAAAGAAGCGACTACTTGGGCGGAGTCGCTTAAGGTGCCCGAGTCGACGATCCTTGTATTTCTCGATGCAATTTCTCCGGATAAGTTACACAAACATCCGCTTTTTCTTGCGCTCAAAAACGCGGGCGTTGATTTGCATGATTATGGATATTCCTCTGGAAATCTTAGTGAGCTTTCAAC
>CAZBFR010000057.1:0-3876 GCA_964491425.1 uncultured Gammaproteobacteria bacterium | reverse complement strand
TTATGCGCAAGATCCATGACCTTTACCCAGAGTATGGGTTTAATGACCATAAAGGCTACGGCACACAAAAACACCGCGACGCAATCGCTCGTCACGGCCTCTCCCTCGTCCACCGTTCAAGTTTTTGCCGAAATATCGTCTAGCCTCCGATCGTTTCTTTTAATGCAACGAGCTCTTCCTCATGCCTGTCGGTTGTAGCGCGAAGGGCTACGATTTCTTCGTCGTTGCGTTTCATCTGACCTAGAAACTCGTCCATTTTTCCAAAGGCGGCGTTAACCGTGTTCTCGATAGAGTCGAGTCGGTTCAACTTTTCCTCATGCCGTACCAATGTTTCTTGAATATCAAGAATAGCATTAAGCATTTTGTCTTGGAGTTCATTGTCCATAGTAAAGACAGTATAGCACAACAAAAATCCCCCGCGTGATGCGAGGGGTTTTTGGAGCCACAGTCGGGAATTGAACCCGAGACCTCATCCTTACCATGGATGCGCTCTACCAACTGAGCTACTGCGGCGGATTGGAAAACGGGGCTATCTTATCCACTTTTTAAAGCGCCGTCAACCCGCTAGGATGTTATACTTATCCATATGGAACATGATGAAGAAGCATTTGGAGCAATGTTAGCGCTCCTTCTTGCAGGGTCGGATTTTACCGACGAACAAAAAGAGGCTTGGGCGACGGTTATTCCGTACATGGAAATCGAGAGCATGGAAAAGCTCGCGACTTTTTTGGCGATGAAAATGAATCAAAAGCTTGAGGCGGAGCTTGCGGGGCCAAGGGCGGAGATCGAGGCAATCCTCAGGGAGCATAAAGACGCGCAAGCAAAAATCGACGCGGATTTTCAGGCTGGCCTCACGGAATTAGAAAAAGAACTTGTTTGATATGGGGAAGCTATCAAAACTAATACGGAAAGATAATGAAAACGTAACGGGGGCGACGGCACCCGAGCCTCAGCGAGAAAAGAAAAGTGTGTTTTTGATTGATCAGCCAGCGCGTCCTGTTTCGAAATTTAAAAAATCAGATGAACAAGCGCGAGCAAAATCGATGAAAACGGTCGGGAAGGAGATGTTAGAAGAGTTTTCCTCGCGTCTTGGATCGGTGATTGATGATCACTCCAGGGTACCCGGTAGTACCCCGCCTATGCCGGTTGAGAAAGAAAAGGTAAATCAGACCATGGTTTCTCAGTACGTGCATAATGGAAGGCAGAGTGGGCGTGTTTATACTCCTCTCATTCCAGAAAATTCAAAAAAACGAATTCAGTCTTCGGAGGATCGCGTGCGGAAACAAGGGGGTGCTTCCTACGACGCGCGAAACGGAAAAGCAATTATCGTTCGAAATGAGAACGAGTCTGTAAAATTACCGGACGCCTTTCGTAGTGAGGCGGCAACCGAGGCACTGGGGTCTTCGAGCGTGATTTTACCGAGAAAAAAACGGATCAGACCGACCGTGATAAGAAAGGGAGCGCGTATGGTAAAAGCGGATGCGGATCGGCTTAAGAAAGTAATTGATGCGCGAGAGGCGAAGTATCCTGCGGGCAACATGACTAGGTTTAAAAAAGAACTTCTAAACGAGGTAGCGAAAAATGCCGACCCGAAGTTTGAAAAATTAAACGATACGAAGGCCAAGATTCGTGGTGCGCAGTCCGAAGACGAAAAAAACCATCGAAAAAATCAAATGGATGCATATGTTGAACGGGTGAAGGCAATGACGCCAAAATCAGTAGTAAGTCCAAAAGCGGACCGCACGATGTTTATCCGGGGTCAGCATGATGGTGCGTTTGTAGGCCTTCAAGAGGACGTTGAGCAGGTGAAGTTGAGGGGGCCGAGACGGGAGTTGCCCGCTTCGGTTAACCTAGTGATTCCCGAGGAAGAGCCCGTAGTAATTGTGCCTGGAGCGATAACACTTCGAAATAGTGGATCGAGACTTGGGACGCGTATGCAAAAAGATGGTGTGATAAAGAAGGGCACGAGGAAGGTTGAGCCTATAGTGACCGTGGAGACGGAGCCTGATGAAAATGATCCCGATTCCATTGAAGCCTTCGCGTCTGTTGCGCCGAAAGTTCCTACGACTGCTCGAACGGCACTGAACCCGGACGGCATTATTCCAGATGAGGATTCTGACAAAGATGATGGAGATGGGGGCACGGTACGGATACCGAACTTTAATCCTGCCGGTCGTTCGAATGTTTTAAATCCAGATGGTATTTTACCTGCTGATGATTCTGATGAAGAGGATGCAGGTAAGGCGATTGGAATATCCAAAACGTCTCCTTCCCTAGCGCCGGAAGATGGAATTCTTCCTACGGAAGATTCGGATTATGACGTACTTGGGTATGATTTTTCGGCGAATCCCGTTTCTTATCCGCGGACGCCTCTTCACGAGAGGATGGATAGTGTTATAAAGGCGGATCCGGCCGAGGATTTTTCGGCGAGTCAGGCGACGAAGGACTCGGTTCGCTTGCGTAAAGATGGTCTTGGTTGGAAGGATCTTCCCCCACCCCCGCCGATTACCATGCCGAAGCCAACGCATTATGCGACTCCAACGCCAGCAACTCCCGCGCCATCGAAACCGCGGCGCATTAAAGCTACACTTGGCGCGGTAAATGCCATGAAGAAAAAACAGGCGGATGCGAGGCTTGCAAATAGGGCTAATAAAACGGTTTCACCGGAAGACGACGGAACCCCTATTGAAATGCCAGAAGATTCCGACGATTTTGTAGTTGGTGAAATTCCGATCGAATCATCGGTAGGGGCGCCCAAAGTGGAGCGCGAAGCGAAAAAAACATCGATACTTGAAACGATTGCAAATTCGAGTTTTTGGCGATACGCGGTTAAGGGTGAAGTTCTTGAGGCGATTGTGAAAGAAAATGGGGACGTGAATAGTGTGAAGCGGGCGGTTGTTGCGTCTGTTCTTCTCGACGTCGGTCTTGCGTTATTTAAGGGATCGAAATTTGGAATCGATCTCGCTCGAGGTACGTACCAACAGCGACTTGTAAGTGCGGACCGATCAGAAATCTTACGCGAGATGTATCAGGTTGATCCGGAAACTGACGCAGGAGGTCACGTTTCTGCGGACACTTCGGCGCTCGAGGCGCGTATTGACGCATCGAAATATCTTACCGAGGCAAAGAAAAAAGTGCTTAAATTACGCCTTGCTGAGCTTGTGCGCGAGCGAGAGAGTGCGTCGATTAATAAAGCGAACGAGATTAAGGAGAAGGCGTTACAAATTTTGAACGATGCGATTACCGCGCGGGTTGATAAAGAGATGATTGCAAAAGAAGCGGTCAATACGGCGTCGTTTTATACGGGCGCACTCCTTGCACGACCCGTGCTCTATAACGGAATTGCGCTTGGGCGGGCGTATTCAAACTATCGAAAAGAAAAGCGACTCGGACTAAGGGATGATAGCGTAAAAGAAGCGGTGAAGAAGGGGTTTTCGGAGTGGTGGACAAACATTACGCTTCGCGCGGAAAAAGATACGAAAATGAAATTTGTGCAAGCTCTTGCGCCGGTGTTGACGACGGCGGGCATGCTTGCGCAGTTAGGGGAGCTCGAGTCCCTAACTGAATATGAGGCGGCGCGGAAGATCGCGGATTCACTTGGCGTTGACGGATCGGATGGAAGTGCCGCCGCTGCAGCTCCTGTTGATGTGCACCAAGTCGCAACGGACATTAATAAAGGTGAGGACGCTTGGGAGGGGAAAGGGGTGTTTGAGAGTGAGGCGGAGGCTGTTGATCCATTCGCTACAAGCTTGGACGATACGACTTTTACTCCTGGAGAATCGGAGGCTGGCACGGTAGTTGCGACGGCGCCGGAAACGACGCCCGAAGTTTCGACGGAGGTTGAGCCGTTACCTGAAATTGCGACGGTTCGACCGG
>CAZBFR010000056.1:0-4438 GCA_964491425.1 uncultured Gammaproteobacteria bacterium | reverse complement strand
AAGTCAATCAAAAAACCACCCGAGGGGGTGGGCTTTTGGTGCACCGGGTGGGATTCGAACCCACGACCAAAGGCTTAAAAGGCCTCTGCTCTACCGACTGAGCTACCAGTGCGTAACGGGAAGAGGATAGCACAACCGAATTGTTTTTTCAAGAGCCAAGGGTCTCGTTTACAAGCTTTACAAGGGTTTCGGCGCCGTTTGGGGGGAAGGCGCGAGCGATAGCGGTTTGCGTGGAGAGGGTGTGGGCAGGGTCTTCGAGGAGACGAAGTATCGCTTGCTTAAGGATTTGTGGGTTGACGTGGAGAAGCATTTCGCAAGCACCCGCGTCGCGAAGTTTCGTCGCGTTTGCGACTTGGGTCGTCCCGCGAAGCGGAATAAAGACGCTCGCCTTACGAAGCGCCGAGAGTTCGAGAATCGTTCCCATTCCCGCGCGCGCGACAACGATATCGGCGAGCGCGTAGGCATCCGCGATCTCCGCGCCGAGAAACTCAACCGCGCGATAGCCTTCCCCCTCAAACGGCGCCGACTCCCCCTTCCCCTTCCCGGTAATATGAAGAACATTATAAGACCTTGTAAGCTCGGGAAGAAGGGGCGAAAGCGCTGTATTAATTTCCATTGACCCCGTTCCTCCGCCAAGGACAAGGATTGTTTTACGGTCGAGAAGACCGAAGCGTTTTCGCGCACGCTCGACATCTCCTTCTTTTATAGACTGGCGCACAACCGCACCAACAACGAGCGCCTTCTCCGCTCCAAATCCCGCGAGCGACTCCTCGAACGTAACGGTGATCCGTTTTGCAAGAGGTGCCATAAGCTTATTCGCAAGACCAACACCCTGATCGAGTTGGTGCACGAAAAGAGGAATCCCGAGAAGCTTTCCTGCAAACGCAAGTGGAACGCTTGTGTACCCGCCGGCCGTAATGTGCGCGTCGGGCCTAATTGATCGAAGAAGCGAAAGCGAACGCGCGAACGAAAGAGCAAGAAGCGGTGGAAGAAATGGCCACTGCCATTTTTGGTGACGCGAAAGTTTCGGAGTAGAGAGCGTATAAAACGGAATCCCTACCGCCTCGACAAGCTCCCGCTCGGGTCCGCTAGGCGTTCCAACAAATACAAAATCGATCTCCACGTCCCCCTTCCTCCAAACCTCAACGAGCGCAAGAAGCGGAGTTACCGGTCCAAGCGTTCCTCCTCCTGAAAGAAGAATCGTTTTTTTCATAGCTCAACTTCGCGCGACATTTGGAGAACAATCCCCATAGCCGTTAATGACACGATAAGCGACGTTCCCCCGTAACTTACAAACGGGAGCGTTACTCCGGTAAGCGGTAAAATAGAAAGCATCGCTCCAATATTAACAAGAGCTTGAATTCCAATCCATGCCATCACCCCAATAATAAAGTATCGCGAAAAACCTTCGGGATGCGCCTGCGCGATTTTTATCCCGCGAAGAATTAGGCATGCGTAGAGAAAAATAAATGCCGTGGTAAAAATAAAGCCAAACTCTTCGGCAATAACGGCAAAAATCGAATCTCCGATCACCTCTGGGAGATACTGAAATTTTTGGAGGGAATGGCCATATCCCCGCCCGATAATTCCGCCAGAGCCAATTCCAAGAAGCGCTTGGTTAACCTGATACCCAACACCTTGTGGATCAACTTCCGGATGAAGAAAGGTCGTAAACCGCTCAAGACGGTAGGGAGAGGCCTGGATCATAATAATCAAGACGAGAATTCCCGCGATTCCAAGTCCCGAGAGATGCACAACGTGACCACCGGCAACGAAGTACACAACAAACGACATGAGAACAATAATCGCAAGCGTTCCAAGATCTGGTTGGAGCATAATAAGCCCCGCAATAACACCAAGGACTGCAACGAACGGAAGGAGTCCCGTTTGAAAGTCGTGCAAATGCGCCTTTTGTTTTTCAAGCCATGCCGAGATATAAATTAAGAACGAGAGCTTAACAATTTCCGCCGGTTGAAACGAGAAGCTTCCAATCTGTACCCAACTATTTGCAAATGTCCCGAAATCCTGCCCAATTCCCGGAATAAACACGAGAAGAAGAAGTCCGATTGAAAAGAGGAGCATTGCCCCGGCGTATCTTTGAAGAAGTGTCGTCGGGGTAAAGAGCGCAATCGTAAAAAGGGCGATCCCCGGAAGAAGTCCGACAAAGAGTTGATGTTTAACGTAGTAGTAGGAATCGCCGAAGCGCTCGAATCCCGAAGGAGCGGAAGCCGAGATTAACATGAAAAATCCAAACGCAACGACGCCAAGAAGGAGAAAGAAGAAGGTTCTATCCATTCCTCCTAGGCGAGTCATACGAGTCTAAATCCAACGAGGTCAAGAACAAAGAGCGCAATTCCAAGCGCCGCGGAAACCCAAGAAACAACCCAAAATCGCATAACCACTTTCGGTTCCGGCCATCCTTTCGCTTCGAAGTGGTGATGGATCGGTGCAACAAGGAAAATCTTTCGTCCGAAGAGTTTTTTCGATACGAGTTGTGCGATTGTCGTTAACCCTTCGACAACAAAGACAAGACCAATGACCGGAAGAAAGAGCATTGTATTCGTTAACATCGCAACAACCGCAAGCGTAACCCCGAGGGACATTGCTCCGGTATCCCCCATGAAAAATCGCGCCGGATAGATATTAAACCAAAGGAAGGCGAGAAGCGCGCCGAGCACAACCCCGCAAAATCCCGCGAGCTCGTAGCGTCCGAGAAGAAGCGCGATAATCGCGTAGGCCGCAAACGCCGACGCGAGCGTCCCACCGGCAAGCCCGTCGAGCCCATCGGTTTGATTAACGGAAAACGACGTCCCGACGAGAATTAGGATAAACATTGGAATATACCACCACCCGATCGTTACGTCGCCTACAAACGGAACATGTAAAATATCAAACCCGAGTTTTACAAAAAACCACCAAGCGCCAATCGCCGCAATAACCGTATAAAGCGGAATCCGGTGGCGCGCCTTAATTCCTCCCCCGTTTCCTCCAATATTTTTCACGTTGAAAAAATCGTCAGCCAGTCCGAGAAGCCCCGCCGCAACAAGCGCAAAAAGCGGAAGCCAAGTTTGACCACGCGACAAAATATTCATCGTCGCAAGACTCGAGCCAGGAAGAAGAACAACGCAAAGCGCAAACACCGTTACGATTCCAAGCGTCGTCCCCCAAACAATCACTCCACCCATCGTCGGTGTCCCAGCCTTATCCTTGTGGAGTTTCGCGAAAATCGGCGCTTGCGCCTTATCACGAATCCGCTTCCCCAGCTTCATTTTATAGAGCGCCCTCGTTAAGAGCGGAGTCCAAGCAATCGCGGTAATAAACGCGAGGGTCGTTAAGAGAAGAAGTTTTACAATGTAAAATGACTCAACCATAGTAAGCGAGATTCACGGCGACAAGATGAATAATAGAAAGGAGTGCAAGAAGCGAACAAAACGCCGAAGTCACGGACGACGCGTAACTTACGAGCGGATCCTTCTTATAAAAGGCGGTGGAAAGAAACGCGTTCACGATAAAAATACAAAGTGCGATCGCCGGAGCGAGAAAGAGATAGGGCGCTTCCCCGATCGTATCAACACCGGAGTGAACATTGTAATGGAGTGGAACAAAGAGCTGCTCCGTCGCTTCAGGAAACAGGTAGTACCAAAGATAGCCAGCCGAAAACCCGATAAGCGCCAAGCTTAAAAGGCTCATCCAAAAAAAGAACGGTCGGCGGTGGTGCGCGAGCGTCGAAATAACAAATTGAGCGCTTTTACGGATCATGAACCTATTATACCGCAACTACGGATTTTATTTCAGGGATCGCGTCCATAAGCGCCCGCTCCACCCCCATTTTCAAGGTTAATTGTGAAAAAGGGCACCCTTTACAAGCCCCCGTCATCCGAACCTCAACCACCCCTTCTTCCGGATTTACCCCTACAAGCTCAATATTTCCCCCGTGACGGGCAAGCGCCGGGCGAATAAAGGCAAAAACCTGTTCAATCCGTTCTTCCATGCTATGAGGGTAACATACTTGACGAAAAATGCCATTTATCCTACTATATCCACACTATTTCGATAACCCTCTATGGCACATAAGAAAGCCCAAGGATCTACAAGTAATGGACGAGACAGCATAGCAAAGCGCCTCGGCCTAAAAAAAGCAGCCGGTGAATTCGTTCGCTCTGGTCAAATTTTGATCCGACAACGCGGAAGCAAGTACCGAGCGGGAGCAAACGTCGGAATCGGAAAAGACGATACCCTCTACGCAATCGCCGACGGTACCGTTTCCTTCAAGAAAAAGAAGGTAACAAACTTCCACGGAGCATTGATGAAAAAGACCTTCGTCGAAGTGGCAGCTACAGCTTAACAGAAATCCAAAAAATCCCGGGTTAAACACCTGGGGTTTTTGTTTTCATTTTACACAACGCCCGCCGCAACCTTTCGAGGTCACGACGGGCAC
>CAZBFR010000055.1:0-4583 GCA_964491425.1 uncultured Gammaproteobacteria bacterium | reverse complement strand
TTACTTTGTCAATCTAAATCACAAACTGGTATAATGAAATTATCTATGGATTTTTCTAGCATTGATCATTTTCAGGACGCCGTTGTGACCGTTATGGGGCTTGGGCGCTACAAGCAGGGGTCGGGGCTTGGAGCCGCAAAATGGTTAATTCGTCACGGGGCGCAAACGATTATTACGGATTTGAAGGACGAGGTTGAGCTCGAGGAGTCGATGAATCTTGTAATGGAGTACTATCACTCCTATCGGGACATGTTCCCGGAGCGCGTTATTTATCAGCCACTCTTTGTTCTTGGTCAGCACAGAAAAGAAGATTTTACGGAGGTGGATCTCGTTGTGCAAAATCCAGGGGTGCCGTCCGAAAGCGAATTTATTGTTGCCGCGAAGGCGAAGGGGATTCCTATTGAGTCGGACGTAAGTCTCTTTTTCCGCTTCTGTCCATATCCAATTATTGGAGTAACGGGAACGAAGGGGAAGACAACGACGACGAAGATGATTGGAGAAATGCTCCAGGTTGTCGACGAGAAGGCTGTGATTGCGGGAAATATTAAGGTATCGCCACTTGAGCATCTAGACGACGTTTTACTTCGTGGGGAGCCGACGCTTATCGTGCTCGAACTTTCGTCGTGGCTTCTCGAGAGTTTGCCGGATGCGTTTAGGGAAATGAAGGAAGGGCCAGACATTGCAATTCTAACAAATGTCTATCCGGATCATTTAAATCGATACCCGAGCTACGAGGCCTATATCAAGTCAAAGGAGATTATTTTTGAGTGGCAGAGTCCGGCGCAGTATACGATTTTGAATTATGATCACGAGATTGTGCGGGGGATGGAGCCGCGGGTAAAGGGGAAGTTGTTTTGGACGTCGAAGTCTCCGCTTGAGCATGACGGGTGTTTTGTTCGTGACGGAATGATCTTTTTTAGGCAGGACGGAAAAGAACGCGAGATTGTTCCGTTGTCGTCCGTGACGCTTAAGGGAGAGCATAATATCGATAATGTGCTTGCCTCGATTTGTGCGGGGATGCTTCGAGCGATTCCGATCGACGTTGTGCGCGCCGTCGCGAGAGAGTTCCAGGGGGTTTCGGATCGCCAAGAGCTTGTACGCGAAGTCGACGAGATTTCGTATATTAACGATACGACGGCGACGAATCCCGACGCGGTGATTGCGGCTTTGAAGCGCTTTGGGGCGGACGGCGATATTATTTTGATTGCGGGTGGAGAGGATAAGAAGATGGCGTACGAGGGGCTCGCTGGCGTGATTAATGAAACATGCAAACAAGTGTTGTTATTTAAGGGGAGCGCTTCCGAACTTCTCGCGCCACTCGTAAAGAAGCCAATCGAGACGGGGTTTGATTCAATGCTTTCGGCGGTAAATCGTGCACACGAGCTTGCCGTTAAAGGGGATATTGTTCTTATGTCGCCGGGAGCTGCAAGTTTTAACATGTTCCAAAATGAATTTGATCGTGGTGAGCAATTCCGCGAGGCGGTACGTAATCTCTAGAGCATGTTTCATAAGCTTAAATCGCTAGTTCCAGAGTCGGTAAAACGACCCTATCATTACGGGCTTGCGCGTTTAGCGTCGATTCGATTCGGACACCCGAGTGAAAAGCTTGTTGTCATTGGCGTTACGGGAACGAATGGGAAGTCGTCGACGGTGCAGTTTATTGCGCAGTTGCTCGAGGGTTTAGGTGAAAAAGTGGGTTACACGACGACGGCTGGGTTTATGGTTGCGGGGAAGGAAAAGGTCAACGCGATGAAGATGACGATGCCGGGGCGATTCCATTTGCAGCAGCTCATGCGCGAGATGGTCGAGGCGGGGTGTCGCTACGCCGTGATCGAGACGTCGTCGCAGGGGATCGAGCAATTTCGTCATATCGGAATCGAGTATGACGTCGCCGTGTTTACGAATTTAACGCCGGAGCATATCGAAGCGCACGGCGGATTTGAAAATTATAAGAAAGCGAAGGGGAAGTTGTTTGCGTATTTATCGAAAACAAAAAAGAAAGGGACGCGAAAAACAATTGTTGTAAACGGCGACGATCCGCACGCCGACTATTTCGCGAGCTTTACCGCGGATCGCGTTGTACGATTCGGCGAGAAGAAGACAAATACGCTCGTTGCGGAAATCGATGAGGCTCCGCTTTCGTCGACGCTTCGCGTTGGGGCAAATGAAGCAGAAATTCCGTTTCCGGGGCGATTCCAGGCGTTAAACGTTCTTGCGGCAATCGCAACCGTCGAGGCCCTCGGATTTTCTCGCGAAAAGATTTTTGCTGTTGTGCCGAAGCTTGCGGGTATCCCTGGGCGATTCGAGCGAATTTCAATCGGGCAACCGTTTGAGGTGATTGTGGATTACGCCTATGAACCCTATGCGTTAAAGGCATTGTTTGAAGGGGTTGATGCTCTCGAGCCGAAGCGCATTATCGGAGTGCATGGTTCTGCCGGTGGTGGGCGCGACGTTGCGAGGCGTGTTGAGATCGGGCGACTTGCGGGGGAAGTTGAGGATTTAGTTGTTGTGACAAATGAAGATCCCTATGACGAAGACCCGCGGACAATTATCGAGGCGGTCGCAAACGGTGCTCGAGAGGTTGGAAAGATCGAAGGGACGGATTTGTTTTTGATTGACGATCGGCGCGAGGCAATCCATTTCGCGATTGGTCGGGCACAGCCCGGGGACGTCGTACTTTTGACGGGTAAGGGGTCGGAGCCTGTGATGGCGGTTGCGGACGGAAAGAAGATTCCTTGGAGTGATCGCGCCGTTGCGCTCGAAGCGTTAAAAAATCGATTATGAGCCACCCGAAGCTTAACGAAAACGAAGAACTTCTCGCGCTTGTAAGGTCGTCTTTTGTTTGGCGTACTCTCGTTGTCGTGACGCTTGTGTTTGGTCTTTCGCTTCCGTGCTTGTTCTTCTTCTCGATTCGCTCGTTTGGGATTGAGTTAATGCTTTTTAATATTTGCGCGTTCGCTTTTCTTGCCCTCCTTTTTTCACGGGCGCTCCGGTCACTGCAAAAGACGATGATAATGATAACAAGCGAGCGAGTTGTTATTCGACGCGTTCCCTGGTTTGGGGAAATTGAAGAAGAGTCCATGACTCTCGCGGAGGTTGATTTGGCGAATTTTCCGAAGGAGGCGATTCTTTTTCCGGGATCGGTTAAGCATCTTCGGCAACTTGTAGAAGATATTCGTGCGGTATGAAGCGCACATACTGGTTTCAATCGTCAAAGATGACCGTTTTCGTCCTTCTAATGATTCTTGTTTTGCTTTTTATTGCGTTTGGTCGGGAATATATCGGGAATCTTCAGGTCCGTTACGAAATCAATGCTTCGCAAAAGGAGTACGAGCGCGTTGCGTTGAAAAAAATGGAAACACAACGCCTTATCGAGGATCTTTCGAGTGAATACTTCGTGGAGAAGGAGGGGCGGACAAAGCACGGCCTCGCGCGTCCCGGGGAGAACGTAATCGTTGTCGCGGACGGGATTGACCTAGAGCAGGAGGTGGCGGAAGTGCGCTATGGAATCGCGAGTTTAGAGGCTGTTCCACTGCCAGAGCGCTGGTTCTACTATTTTTTCCTTCGTGAACGGTTTGATTATCTTATGACGTTATGAGGGAGCATTGGCGCTTTTGGCTTCTTTGGGGACTCTCGATAGCCTTTCTTCTCTCACTGTTTATTTTTGTTCGGGCGATTTTTGTTGAGTCCGCAATTCGTGGGCCATTCGTTACTATCGCGCGAGTTATCGCGCTTCCCGTCGGACGAGTTGACGGCTTTACGCTTCGTTATGCCGACGTTGCGCTTCACGCGCGCGTACTAGAGGCGGAGGGAACGAAAGAGCCCTTCCTGCAGGCGCTCGAAAGTTCGGCGGACCTTCTTCGACTCCGACGAATCTTTAAGGACGCGGGGATTGAGTTTACGAGAGAGGTGGTTGTAACGGACAGGGATCGCGAGATAATGAATCGTTATGCGTTAACGGAGGGGGAGTGGAAAAGTGTCTTTGGAGAGCGAACGGCTATGATTGTGCAACTATCGGAGGAAATGAAATCGAACCCGGTTCTCCAGGCGTCGGCAAGGCAGGAAACGGAAAGTCTCGTCGATCTCCTCGAGAGCGGTGTCGCCTTTAGCGATCTCGCGCGGGAGTTTTCAATCGACCGTTCTTCCGTTATTGGTGGCGAGCTTGGCGCGGAGTCTCCCGAGACCCTTAAGGAGCGTCTCGCGCTTATTCGTCCAGACGAGCTCGTACCGGCGCTAAACGCCGAAACCCACTCGATTCTTGACTCTCAAGAAGGGTTCATTATCCTCTCGTCTACGCCAATCGAAAACGATCTCTACGACGTGAAAATCATTGTTACTCCGAAGGATACGCTTCAAGCGATTGTGGATCGTTACCGTAGCCGGTACCCCTTGAAACGGTTTTATTAGCGTGCTACTCTAGTCCCGCGCCGCTGTAGCTCAGCTGGTAGAGCAATACTTTCGTAAAGTAGAGGTCACCGGTTCAAATCCGGTCAGCGGCTCCAAAAACACCCGTCCACAAGGCGGGTGCTTTTGTTGTACAAGAAAACCGAGGCCGTAAGGCCTCGTGTCTTCCTTGTGACCGC
>CAZBFR010000054.1:0-4677 GCA_964491425.1 uncultured Gammaproteobacteria bacterium | reverse complement strand
CGGGTTATGTAAACTGGCTCGATAATGTTTTGCAGATTCGTGAAACGGCAAATATCAAACTCGGAAAAACGAATTTCGATTTTAGAATCTTCGATGATCCGAATGAAATGCGTCGCGCGATTAAAGAGAAGCACGACGCTGGTACGAGCGCTCGTATCTTAGCGGGTTACGCATGGGATTGGACGTCGGCGAAAGAGGGGAACTCTGACGGAGAGGTCTCTGATGTCGTTATTCCAGAATTCGATTTTTCGATGCCCTGGAATTCCCGCAAAGTCGGAACGACCTGGGCGATTGACCCTTCCGGTATCGATCAAGCCGGTTGTATCCATACCTCGCAAGGCCTCGAATTCGACTATGTTGGCGTCATTATCGGAAACGACCTGCAATTCGATATTAACAAGATGAACTACCAGGTTGATTATAAAGAATATTACGATAAACTCGGAAAACGAGGAATGAAAAACGATCACGAACGTCTCTTGAAAATGGTGAAAAACATTTATAAGGTTTTGATGACGCGTGGAGCTAGGGGGTGTTATGTCTATTGTCGCGATCCCGGAGTTCGCGAGCAGTTACAGCGAATGCTATGATAACTTATTATGAACCAGATAAAAAGTATAAGTTGACGAATGGAGACTGGGTCAACTTAAGATATAAAAAACTTAATATATTTGTTGGTCCAAATAACTCTGGGAAGAGCCGCTTTTTGCGTAACATTTTTTCTAATGATGGCGACCGCTTGTCTAGTCTTCTAGATTGGGAACGGTTTGTCAAAGAATTAAATGAGCTGAGAATGTCGTCAGTCAAGCCGGACACGGTTCCGGGCAAGCTGATCACCGAGCTGTTTCGTGCTCTGCCAAAAGGTCTGCCTCGTTTGGATTTCGAGATTCAAGCAAAGTCCGTTTTAGATTCCATGGCCAGTATACCGAATACACGGCGACAGCTTGAGTATTCTGCTTTGGTGACACTGTTGGAACGATACTCTGGTCAACTGCGGGCCGAGTTGCCTCTTCGTATATATATTCCGATGTTGCGTGGCCTGAAGCGCCTTACTCCCGGCGAAAACGAGTTACTTTATTCCAATCGAACCAAGGACGACTACTTTAAAGGAGCCGTTTTGAGCAGACGAGAAATTTTTACTGGAGAGAATTTATACTTTACTTTTCGACGAAAACTGCTTGGAAGGTTTGGGGAGCGTAAATCCATGCAGGAATTTGAAAGCTTTTTGAGTGAAAAGTTTTTTGAAGGAAAAAGGCTTACGATAACTCCCGAGGAACATGCACCGGGTATAAAGATTTGTTTTGGTGAACGAGAAGAACAAGAACGTTTTATTCAGGATGTTGGCGATGGTATAAATTCAATCATTATACTTTTGTATCAACTGTACGAGCACCGCGGTGAAGATCTAATTCTCTTTTTAGAAGAGCCGGAATTGACTCTTCATCCATTCGCTCAGAGGATCGTGGTCGAAGCATTTTTGGATGCCGATATGTTTCCAAGGGCGCAGGTGTTCGTTACGACACACTCGAATCATTTCTTGGATCTAGCGGCAGACTATCCCGATCAAGTTCAGATACTAACTTTTAAGCAATCTGGAGAGGATTTTGAAGTTAGTAGTAGGGGTCAATATACGGAGGTTGCATCAGTACTTGGTATTCGAAATTCTTCTGTGTTTTTGGCGAATTGCTGTATATGGACAGAAGGAGTGACAGACCGCATGTTTTTACGGGTCATGTTGCAGTTGTATTGGAAAACGGAGCTAGCTAACAAAAACAAATTTCTTTACAAGGAGGATCTGCATTATACTTTTTCAGAGTATGGAGGTGGGAACTTGGCGAATTTTGATTTTATGGAAGCCGAAGGCGCCGAGCTTGTTAGGGCTAGATTTTTGAATAATAAAAACTTTCTTATTGCTGATAATGATGCGGTATTAAAAGGTAAGAAGTTTGATAGACGGAAACTGCTAGAGCGTTTATTTGGGGAAAATTTTGATAATTCTCATGTTGAGATCGAAAACCTAATTCCCTATGGTGTTTGGGATAGGATTTTGCCTAGAATAATTTTACCAAATGCGTCTATTCAATTAAAACAGGACCGTAGTGGAGAGAGCGCATTCGATGAACGGAGGAAGGTTGAGAAAATTGGCGTGTTACTCAAAGAGTTTTTTATAGAAAAAAAGAACGGGGGCACTCTGAAATACTTTGATGGTAAGGGTGTCGGGGTTTTGGGGTTGTCTAAAAAAGAAATTATGACAACCGTTTGCGCGGAAATTGCGTCGGGAGCATATACGATCGATGATTTTCCTGAGGCTAAGACATTGGTTCGAAAATGTGTTAATTTTATTGCGCGATCAAATGCTTGATCCTGCCCAATCCTCCCTCAATCTCCTAGCCTGCTCCTCTGGTCCACCGAATTTGTAGCCGGCGGAGAGTTTGCCGGAAGAGAGGATGACTTTGTAGCAGGGGATGAGGTCGGGGTCCTCGTTCATTTGGAGAATACGGCCGACATGGCGGGGGTTTGTTAAACCGCAAGCGAGGGCGACCTCTTTGTAGGTCACGGTTTTGCCTTTGGGGAGGGACTTTAGGTAGGCGAAGACGGATGCTTTTTTCTCAAGGATGGACATGAACCGATTTTAGCATGAAAAGGATGATACACTTACCGTACTATGCGCAATGCTAATTGGAACTATGGGGGAGGGAGGTGGAAGCTTTCGAGGTCGAAGGTTGAGCTTTTTACGCAGTGTAAACGATGCTTTTATCTCGACAACAAACTTGGAATTAAACGACCGAGCGGTCCACCGTTTAACCTCAACAAAGCCGTAGACACACTTCTTAAACAGGAATTTGATCTCCACCGGGCGAACGGGGAGGCGCATCCGCTTCAAACGCAGTATGGGATTCGGGCGGTGCCGGCACGTCACGCGCTTCTTTCAACTTGGCGCGAGAATTTCGAGGGGGTGCAGTATAAGGACGAAGAGACGGGGCTTCTTGTTTCGGGGGCGATCGATGATCTTTGGATTGGGGAGGACGGGCGCTATATTGTTGTTGATTACAAGGCAACGGCGAAGAGTGAGCCGGTTACGGCGCTTGATAGCGAGTGGCACGGGGCGTACAAGCGGCAGATGGAGTTTTATCAGTGGTTGTTGCGGCGCAGTGGGCTTCCCGTGAGCGATACGGGGTATTTTGTCTATTGTACGGGGAGGCCGGACGAGAAGGCCTTTGACGGGCGGTTGCTTTTTGATGTGCGGGTGATTGCTTACGAGGGGGACGACGGGTGGGTGCCGGGGGTTTTGCGAGAGATTAAGGGGGTTTTAGAGGGTGGGGATGTGCCGGAGGAGGGGGAGGGATGTGAATTTTGCGGGTATTTTAGGGAGAGGGCGGAGGTTGGTTAAAAAGAAGACCGCCTAGCCGAAGAGGATGAGGTGGGTGGAGGCAGTCCTCTGGGGTGGCCGGAGCCACAGGCGTAGGCGGGTCAGGTGCGACGAGTGAAGGTGAAGGCAGGGATGCTTTCCTTCGGATCTCGAAGCCAGTTGTAGGGCGCGTCGGGGGAGCGGGCATCGACCTGCGTGGGATTGACGACGAACTCGTCGCCGAGGCCCTTGAGGAAGAAGTAGTGCAGGGCGCGGGTTGTTGCCGGCATCCGTTCCGAGTATTCGATCGTGAGGGCGATCGCCCCTTCACGGGTTGTGAAGAGGTACTCGAGTGCTGCGAGAAGTCTTTGGTCGCCTTGCAGGCGGGGGATCGACGCGTCGCTAATTTCGACGTGAGTGGCAAACGAGCTCATGGAACCTCCTACTTTGAGCGTAGCGCGGGTTAGGAGTTTTTGCAAAAAGAAAAAAGTTTGTGAAACGTGAACGACCCGGTGCAGATCGCCTCATCGCAGTACCCGAAGGCACTTTGACTTGGCGACCCACACCGGGTCGAGAAGGTGACATTCGCGTGTGGCACAACGCGAATCTCTTTTGTCGATTCGACTACCACACGAGCCGTAGGCCCGGTTGCAGTCGGTCGACGAGGGTGAGCAACACCCTGCGGAGGCTCTTTTGCGAGAACGGAGCGAGCTCCGTTACCAGTCTCGCTGAGTTCACTGGTTTGTAAGTAGACGCCCCAGTTATTACTCATTGCCGCTTGCCTTGGGCGTGAAGTGAGAACGTTTCGAGGTGTTCCCACTGACTTCGGTTCCCCCGTCGCTCGGTCGTTTGGAATCACACTTGCTAGGTGGCACCAATCCGACGGCTTACGAGTTTCCTTCCTCTCGCCCCAGAGCCCTTACCTTTCCTCGTCCCACCCTTTTGGGTAGGTCGTGAACGTCTCGTACCGGTGTCCGGTACGGTGCCACGGGAGGGTGTAAGGACCCTGTGATTATAACTAGACCTAGTCGCGGTCTCATGGAGTGTATTCCCCGAGGGGATGGCTCTCCACCATGCGACCCTGGCTGTAAGCCCTGGTCGCATGCGCACGGTATAGCGTGCGTTACCGTCCCACCCCTGGTCTGGGTGAGGTTGCAGTTCTCGTCTGGTCGCCCAGTCGAGGGAAATTTATACCATATTTTGAAAAACTCGTCAATAGCCGTCTAGGACTGGTGATTTTTAAACAAAAAGAAGACCGCCTCAAGGTCAGGTGGGTTTAGGAGGCGGCTTCTATGGGGCGAAGCGACCTCCGCCCAAGGGAGGCGGTT
>CAZBFR010000053.1:0-4749 GCA_964491425.1 uncultured Gammaproteobacteria bacterium | reverse complement strand
TGGCGTATTTGTCTTTTTCTTCTTGATTTTTATGATTAAGGATCTTTTTGATATTGTCTTTGGGAACATGATAATTCGTGTACTCCGTATTGGTTAATATGGGTGCAGGACGATCGCTACTTCATCCGGAAACACTTCTTGACCGCGCCGACGTTCGACGCGGGCATCGTGTTGCGCAACTTGGGGCTGGATCTTCGGGACATTTTGTTATTCCGGCGGGGAAGCGAGTTGGGCAGGATGGGCTCGTGTACGCCGTGTCGCTTATCCCCGAGGACTTATCGATGCTTTCTTCCAGATGTGATTTAGCAAGTGGTCATTGTGTGATGCCGTTCCACGGAAATTATCTACGCCACCGCGGAACGGATATTCCGGATCACTCGATCGACCGCGCGTTTCTTATCCATCACCTTTTTGCTATTTCGGAGTTCGATCCGTTCGCACACGAGGTATTTCGTCTTCTTAAACCGGACGGGTTTCTTACGATTATCGATTGGCGACCCGATTCGAGACATCCGATCGCTCCGGAACGGGAACTTCGTCGCGACGCCTTAAAGGTCGAGCGGGCCTTTGCTGGGGTCGGAGCGCGCGTAGAGCGTTTTTCGCTTGGGGCGGACCACTACGGAATATTTGTTGCCTTTTCTTGACCTTTTCGTGCCTTTCGCTACACTGGCCGTAATTCTATGATTGCAAAACTCTTCAGTCTGTCGTTTTGGTTCGATCTTACCCCGGTCGCGTTTAGTCCATTATTTGAGCGAGGACTTTTCTTCTTGTTCGCGCTCCTTGCCGTTATTGCGACCTCGATTCGGATCGTTGCGCGTCGAAAGACCTATGATCGCGATACCACCCGCGCCTTCTTAAAGGTAGCGGCAATGATGACGACGATGTCGATTCTCGGATTTATTTGGTTCTTCCTTTCCTACGAGGAAATTTATATCTTCGGTGCGAGGTTTTGGTTCCTCCTTTGGATCCTCGGAGTCGCGTATTGGTCTTACTCGATTTACCGCTTCGCAAAGTATGCGCTTCCGGAAGAGCGACTTGCGGTTGGCGTAAAGGAGTCGGTGAACAAATATTTGCCACGACGAAAATAGGTATGGACGCGCGGAGGGCGTTTGGAAATAGAGCGGAGCTTCTTGCAGAAACGATGCTTCGATCGAAAGGATACGAGATTCTTGCCCGACAGTACCGGACCCGTTTTGGAGAAATCGACCTTGTCGCAAGAGATGGCGACGAGGTCGTTTTTGTTGAAGTGAAGGCGCGAAAAAAGAGTTTGTTTGGTTACCCGGAGGAATCGGTTGATTATAGGAAGCGAGGGAAGATACTTAAGACCGCGCAGGTTTATCTTGCAAAAATCGACCCAGAGCCGAATTACCGGTTTGATATTGTCGCCGTGGAATATGAAACAAGCCCACCGACGGTTAGGCATTACGTCAATATAGAGGTGGAAATGTGATATACTTTTAGTAGTATGATCGCCAAAATTTTGCGTACTCGATTTTTTCTTCCAGCTCTACTTGTTGTGGCACTCGGTGCGATAATCGGATTTTACATAGCGATGGCGGCAGATGGGGAGGTTGTTAGTATCCAGAAAATATCTGATACCGAGGGAAATTTTAGTGCAGTACTTGATGATATGGACTATTTTGGGTTCGCGGTCGCAAATGTTGGGGACATTAACAACGACGGAGTGACAGATCTGGCTGTCGGCGCCTACGGAGATGACGACAGTGGCTTAGGCGCAGGAGCCATTTATATTCTGTTTATGGATGTTGATGGTACGCTGGATGCTTCTGCCGGAGAGTCGGGTGCAGGTTGGACAAAAATCTCTGCTACTTCCGGCGGTGGAGTGGGGGCGCTTGACGCGGGAGATAGTTTCGGAACCGCTGTTGCTGGTATCGGAGATTTGAACGGCGATGACGTTGAAGATATCGTTGTTGGATCGGCGGACGACATTGGTTCGCAAGGATCTGTTTATATTCTTTTTCTTGATACGGACGGAACGATGGATGACGTGACAGAATATCAAAAAATTAGTGACGGCATTGGGGGGATGCCCGGCTCTGTTCTAGAGGCGTTTGACGGCTTTGGTTCGAGTGTTGCTAATATCGGAGATTTGAACGGCGATGACGTGACTGATATTGCGGTTGGAGCGCCCGGGGACGGAGATGGCGGCTCGAGTCGTGGCGCAACCTACGTTCTATTTTTAGATACAGACGGTACGCTTGACGCAACCGCCGGTGTTTCGGGTTCAGGATATACAAAGGTATCGGATACCGCAGGAGACTTTTCGGCCGTTCTTGACGATGGAGACACATTCGGATCAGCTCTTGCTGGGATCGGTGACTTAAATGGTGACGGTGTGGAGGATTTAGTTAGCACTGCTCGCGGGGACGGGGATGGTGGAAGTTATCGAGGAGCAGTATATGTTCTATTCCTTGACCCGGATGGATCGCTTGACGCGACCGCCGGTGTTTCGGGTGCCGGGTGGACGAAGATTTCGGATACGGAAGGTAGTTTTACGGCAACAATCTCTGACAACGATACGTTTGGTTCATCTGTGGGAGTGCTTGGTGATTTGAATAGCGACGGTGTTACTGACCTCGTTGTTGGGATGCAGGGGGATGATGGTGGTACCGACGATAAGGGGTCCGTGTTCATTGTTTTCCTCGATACGGACGGTTCGGTTGATGCGAGCGCAGGCTCTTCCGGCGCTGGGTGGACAAAAATCGCTGATTCGGTTGGCGGATTTACGAGCCTTGATGACGAAGATAAATTCGGTAGTTCTGCGGCTGGAATCGGGGATTTGAATGCAGATGGAGTTCCCGATGCATTTGTTGGAGCTATTTGGGGTGATGACGGAGGCGACGCTCGAGGGGAAACGTACATACTCTTCCTCGATGGAGCTGATGCGACCGCCCCAACCGCCGGTGGCGGAGGAGCTATTACCGCTACTCCTGACTTCTTCACGATGGATCTCTCTTGGACGGCAGCGACAGATAACGTGACGGCTGCGGGTTCTCTTGTTTATAAAGTCTACCGAGCTGCCGCAGGCGCTGACCTTGATTCCGTTGCAGATATCGAAGCAAACGGAACGCTTGTTTCAACTCAGACTTCGGGAGATGTAACCTACACGCTCGTCGACCTCCAACCAAACACGGTTTACACGTATAACGTCATAGTATCCGACGAAGCGGGAAACAAAACCGCTTATACTCAAGGCTCGACAGAAACTCTTTACCCGTCGCAAGTCACTCCGGTATTTATCGAGAACGCCTACTTCAATATCCGAGGAGATGAATGTACTTGGGACCGCAACATTATTCTTGAAGTCGGAGGAAGAAATATCCAGTCCGTTGTTGTTGCCGACAACCCACAATTTCTTAATGCGGAGTGGCAACCGTTCCGAGCAAATACAACAATTCGCGCCATGGGTGGCCCAACCCCTATCATGGAAATACGCCGTCAACTTCCAAGAGAATACGGCAAGTACACCTACTACGCCCTCGTGAAGTCAGTAACGGGCAACCAGTCTCGAACCATGATCGACAGCATTACCCTTACCTCAAGACGTAATTGTGAATACCCAAGTCGTCAACGCGTTCCCTACTTTGGAAAGAGTGATGCAGACATCCTTGCCTACCAAGACGCGATAGATAAAGCGATGGATGTTGAAGAAGAAATTGCTTATGAGAAAAAACTCCAAGACGAAGCAAACGAAGCGAGCCTTGTTTATGTCGAAGGTGTCAAAGAGGGGGATCTTGTAAAGACTGCAGATAATTCGGCGTTGTACTACGTTGCAAAAGTAAATGAACCGACAGACACGACAACCGGTCTTACTCGTCACGCCTTCCCGAACGAGCAGATCTTCCAAACTTGGTACAGCAAGGACGATATGAAGCGGGCGCAAGTTGTCTCGGAACGCACAATGGACCGCATTCCGCTTAAAGCGCCAATGCCACCAAAACCAAACTCAACGCTCGTTAAGTTCGAGAATGACAAAACGATCTATCTCCCGGCAATAAATATCAATGCAAAGCCAAACACGACGCCGTACAATATCATCCTAAGGCCGATTACAACGGACGGCTTAACGGAAGAGCTCTTCGGTCGAGAATACAAGACGATGATCCTTACCCTCCCAGAGTCTCTCAAGTCACAAATGACGCTAGGAAACGCGATTACGAAGTTCGAGGCTAGTATCGCCAAACTAAAGAATACGTTAAGACGGTGGTAGGGAAGTTGACGAATAAAAGCGGTTTATGCTATCTTTTAGCCATGGATGACTCGGCTTGACGCCGAGTTTTCTTCTTAAACGTTTATTATGGCAAATGATATTGAACTCGCGATTAGACAAATCTGCGAAGAAAAGGGCCTCTCTTACGAGGCGGTGATCGAGACGATCGAGTCCGCGCTTTCGGCGGCGTACCGAAAGGATTACGGCCACAAGATGCAAAATATTGAAGCGGAGTTTGACGCGTCGACCGGTGACGTAAAACTTTTTGACGTAAAGACGGTTGTTGAAAATATTTCGGAAGAAGAGCTCGAGAAGTTGCAACAAAAACAAGCTGAGGCACAGGCCGAAATCGAGGCGCGGATCGCGGCGGGAAAGTTTGTACGACCGGACGATCGTGACGAGGAGCCTGTTGAAGGAGAGGATGCGGTTAAGTTTAATCCGAAGACGGAGGTGATGCTTAACGACGCGCGCGTTTTGAAGATGAGCGCGAAGGTTGGCGACGTAATTCGTACCGAGCT
>CAZBFR010000052.1:0-5224 GCA_964491425.1 uncultured Gammaproteobacteria bacterium | reverse complement strand
TGAACATGTTTAAACCCACTTCCGCGAAAACAATAGCGGAATATAAAAGGGTCCTACCGAAAGAACGGCGGGAGATGATCGATGCGATTGATGCGCTTATTAAGAAAACCGCGCCAAAGCTCAAACCAAACTTTTCCTATAACATGCTTGGGTACGGAGGCTTCGACTACGTGAACTACAAAAAGGAGTTGGTGAAGTGGCCCGTAATCGCGCTTGCGAGCCAGAAGAATTACATCAGTCTCTACATCTGTGCGCTCGAGGACGGCGAGTACATCGCTGAAAAATACAAGAAAGAGCTCGGCAAAGTCAGCGTCGGGAAAAGCTGTATCCGTTTTAAAAAACTCGAGGACTTAAATCTTCCCGTGGTCAAAAAACTGATCAGGCTCGCCGAGAAAAACCCAGGCCTCCACATATGAACTACAAACGCCTATCCATCAAAACTCCCTGTAAAAACGGATCTACGGCTCGTTCTACGGTAAGGGTAACCGTCCGTTACTCATTATCGTGCACGGTCTTCCCTGCTCGGTGACCGAACACCTTTACCAGGATGCGGGACTTTGGTTTAGCAAAAATGGGTATGACGTTTTCATTGTGAGCCTCTACACATGGGAAGAAGGGGCGAGACAACTCATGGAATGTGACCTCACAATCCATGGCAAGGATCTTGACCTCGTTGTACGTCACTTCAAAAAAACGCATAAAAAGATTTTTCTTGCGGGCCACAGCTTCGGCGCGCCCTCCATCCTTTCTACCGTTGAGCAAAAATTTGACGGCGCAATTTTTTGGGACGGATCGTACGATATCTCATTAATTAAAACAAAAAATGGGTTTACGCCGAAATTCACTTTCTTGAAAAGGGAAAACGCTTACCTGATGAATAACTGGGGCGCGAGCCCTGTTATCTCAAAAGCCATGGCCGACCAAGTCGACGCATTTGATTGGAATGGACGGGCGAAGACACTGAAGTCGCCCCTCTTTGCGATCGTTGCTGGAAACGGCATTCTTGTTGAAGGCGGAAAAGCATACGCAACGGAATCGGGTAATCCGAAGAATTTCAAAGTTATTAAAAATGCCACGCACTACTTCGACGATTCGCCTGCCGTTCGGTCAGGACTTTTCACGACAACAAAACGATGGCTAGACGCGCAAAAGTAGGTGGATAACTCGTTGACATTTATCTGGCAATATGCTGAAATAGCAGTATCGAATCGGGCCACAAGCCTTACTCGGTGATAAATAAAAACTCTCCCCAAAAAGGGGGTTTTTATTTTACATCTTGGGAAGGTGCGACACGGGCTCGTGGGGTAACGGTAACCCGATTCGATTATCACCGAGTAGATGCGGGTTCAACTCCCGTCGGGTCCACCAATATTTCCCAAGACCAACCGGTACCGCTGTAAAAGGCGGTACTTTGGTTTACAAAATACCTTTTTTCTGCTAACGTTAGTAGATATGAAGGAATCAACACGCTCAACGATAAAGTATATACTACTCGGTTCAGCTATCTGGTTTTCTGGAATTCTAACGATCGCGCTCTGTTTGGCTGCAATTTGTGGCCTTATATTCCTATGGTTTAGAAATGCGAGCGACACATTTCAATTTACAAATACTACCGATCACGATCAAGTGATTGAACTAATCTTCTATGGAGACGATAACTTTTATTACACAACTGCTTCTCGTGTAAAATCAGGCTCAACGCTTACAAAGAAACCGTTTCCGTTTTCAAACCCCGAATGTATGAGTTTAGACGGCGGTGTCTATCGAGCAATTCCAAGCGAACGGCCTTTCGACGGAGACGATTACTCCTCTATTAACATCAATCTATCTTCGGATACCGTCGGTGAGCTCGAACTATGTAAAAGTTCCGGCATAGGGAACGACGATTCGTTAAACCGTACGTGGTACTGGACAACAAATAACCGTGCCAACATCACATTCAAAGATGATTTAACATTCACGGGATCAACCGGATGCAACTCCATGTTCGGATCCTATATTACAACGGAGTATGTGCACCAACTTTTTATTTCAAATATTGGCCATACAGAAATTGGATGCGTGAACTACAACGAACAACCGTTTCTAAATATGCTCGCCGAGGTAAAAACGTATTCCGTCGAAGGTGACAACCTCGTTATTACGCTGCGAGACGGAAGCATGGTGCGGTTTACGAGCGAGAGGTAAGGTGCTATTATCTTGCCCATATGAGCGAACCCATTCATGGGAAAAAGTTGGCGGATGCGATTTTGGAAAAAGTCGCGGATAAGGTTTCGAAAATGAAAAAGACGCCGGGGATGGCGGCGATTCTTGTCGGAGGCGATCCCGCAAGCAAGCTTTACGTAAAGCTTAAGGAACGCGCGGCAAAACAAATCGGGATTTATTTTGAGCTTCACGAGTTTAAAGAGAACGCGAGCGAGAAAGAGATCCTTACGACTGTACGCGAGCTTAACAAGCGAAACGACATTCACGGGATACTTGTTCAGCTTCCCCTCCCTTCGCACAATGAAGACAAAATTATCGACGCGATTAAGCCCGAAAAGGATGTCGACGGGTTCCACCAAAAAAATCGCGACCGACTTGCAAACGGCAAGCCGTCGCTCGTTCCACCGGTTGCGCTTGCGGTGATGAAGCTTATCGAAGCGACGCACCAACCGGTTGCGGGAAAGCATGCCGTAATTATGAGCAACAACCCGATTTTTGCCGAACCGATTTTGAAGCTTATGGAAGAGGTCGGAGTAAGCGGTCATTACATGCACCCGGACGCCGAGGCCCTCGACGCGACAACGCGAAGCGCGGACATTATCGTTATCGCGATTGGGCGCGAACAGTTCCTCGAGAAGGATATGGTAAAGCCGGGAGCGATCGTTATCGACGTTGGCGCGAATAAAACGCCGGATGGCTCGGTCGTTGGAGACGCACACGCCGACGTTCGCGATCACGCTGCGTTTATTAGTCCGGTACCGGGAGGCGTCGGGCCATTAACCGTCGCGTACTTGATGAACAATGTTTTACGGGCGGTCGACATGCAACCGAAAACGCGCGCTAAAAAAGAAGCGTCGTAATCGATCCCGCAACAAGCAGAAAGAGAAGTATAAAAACAAGAAGATTTGGGAATGTAAGAAGGCGTGTCAGTGCGACATGCTTTTTTGCTTGAAGGTAGGCGAAGATAACGACGATAAACATTCCAGCGCTAAAAATTGCTCCGGTTACGCGAATCACATCGATAAAACTTCGCGCACCGATGAAAAAGAAAACGAGAGGCGGCAGAACGGCAATGATCCAACTTGGAAGGTAGCGTTGCCTATAATCAATCATTGCAACTTCAAATACATTCATTCCAAGAATAATAAAACTTGTGAGTGTCGCGAACACTCCAACGGCCGAACCGATAATCGCGATCGGCATAGAGACAGAGGCGAAAATCGTCGAAAGTGCTAGATCGGCCGGAAAGTAGCCCGTCACCCCGTCGACAACAATAGCGAAACCCGCGTAGAGGACTGCGACAAGGACATTGGCCGAAATAATAGCTCGTGTCGTTTTCTTTGAATCGCGGCCGAGTAACTCAACTACCTCGGGAAGAACTGGAAGCGAACAAAAAGCAAAGAGAAGCACGCCAAACGGAAGGAAGATTGTCGGATTAATCGGAGTCGCGAGATATTGAAGTTCGACGGATGGCGCGAGGCCAGCGATTAGAAGAAGGATAAGAGCGACGAGAATCGTCGAGAGAAACGCTTCGATTCGAGAAATGAACCCAAGGCCTCCGAGAATCGCGAGGGCGCCAACGGCAAAAAATGCAAGTTGATAATAGACGACTTCCCCGCCAAGAATCGGAAGAAGAAGCGAGGCGAGAAATGATCCTCCGGCAACGATATACGCGAGCATTGCTCCCCACCCGGAACCAACAACCGAAATCGCCCCTAGGGCCCCTCCGATCGGGCCGAGATACTTATACGCATAGCCCGGGAGACGACGCGTCCCCTTCGTATGGATAATAAGTTGCGCAAATAGGAGAAGGAGGGCGCAGTTAAGCGCGAGGACGATAAGGAGATTTACTAGCCCGGCAACGATTCCCGCCTCCGAAAAAACGTAGGGTAAGCCAAATACCCCAACTCCAATCGTCGCACCGATAAGAAGTTGATGCGCCGTGAAAAACGAAGATGTTTTCATATCCCCACTATTTTAACATGTTCTCCCCCAATCCCGTTTGTGCATAGTTTCAGAGGGGTTTAAGATACGGGCATATGGCAGAGCGAATTCCTCCCCACAGCCTCGAAGCCGAGCAATCGCTCCTTGCTGCGATTTTGATTGATCAAGAAGCGCTAACAAAAATCGCCGACGTTGTTCGCGCGGAAGATTTTTATCGGCACTCACATCGTCTTATCTTTGAGGCAATCGTCGATCTTTTCGAGCGCCACGAACCAATCGATCTCTTAACGCTCGGAAACCGACTCGACGAAAAGGGTCAGCTTCAAGACGTTGGCGGTCGCTCGGCGCTTGTCGAGATGACAAATACGATTACGACTTCGGCACACATCGTCAACTACGCAAACATTATCCAAAAGAAAGCAACCCTTCGCCGGCTCCTTTCGGCGGCGGGCGAAATTGCGGAACTTGCGCACGATGAAAATGAAGATTTAGATATTGTCATTGATAGCGCTGAGAAAAAGCTGTTTAACGTTTCGACAAACTTTATTAAGACGAGCTTTGTTCCGATGCGCAGCATCTTGACCGAGGCGTTTGATCGTATCGACGAGCTACATCGCGAAAAAGGAAAACTCCGTGGGGTGCCGACAGGATTTAACGGACTCGACAATCTCCTTGGAGGTCTTCAAAAGTCTGATTTGATCATTCTCGCCGCGCGACCATCGGTTGGAAAAACGAGTTTTTCGCTCGATATGCTTCGGAACGTTGCACTTAAGACGAAAAAGCCGGTTGGATTTTTTTCGCTCGAAATGTCGAAGGAACAGCTTGTTGACCGTATGATTTGTGCGGAAGGAAATATCGATTTGTGGAAGCTTCGTACGGGACGCCTTTCGGAGCGCGACGACGATTTCCCGCGAATTGGGCAAGCGATTTCTACTCTTGCCGAAGCGCCGATCTATATCGACGACTCCGCCTCCGCAAATATCATGTCGATTCGTACAAAGTGCCGTCGACTTAAAGCGGAACATGACCTAGGACTTATCGTTATCGACTACCTCCAGCTCATGGAAGGACGAAC
>CAZBFR010000051.1:2185-5414 GCA_964491425.1 uncultured Gammaproteobacteria bacterium | reverse complement strand
GCTCTCGCGAGGCGCTCGAGTTCGTCTTGGAAATGTTCGATATTTTCAAAGGCGTGGTAGACGGAGGCGAAACGGATATACGCGATTTTATCAAATTGTTGGAGATGTTTCATTACAAAATCGCCCAGCTCTTCGCTCGTAATTTCACCGGTACGCTTTTTTTGGATATCGCGCTCAATTCCCTGCACAAGCGACTGGAACGCGTTTTCCGTATAAGACCGTTTTTCGAGTGCGTTTTTTAATCCGCGCAAGAGTTTTTCGCGCGCGTAGGGCTCTTTTGTTCCATCGCGCTTTTTAACGGTAATATCGAGAAGCTCGATTTGCTCAATCGTAGAAAACCGAAAACCGCATTTTTTCTTTTCACACTCGCGACGACGTCGAATTTGCGACGCTTCGCTCGCGGGACGCGAATCGACGACCCGCGTGTCCTTATTTCCGCACACGGGGCATCGCATACTACATCATTTTTCGTCGAATAAAGGCCGGGATCCCGAGATCCTCCTCGTCGGCCTCCTTCTCTTCGCGCGTCTCGATTCGTTGACTATCAAAGCGCGTTCCGCGGTCTTGCGGAATCGGCGGTTGCTCTCTCTGCTGTTGTACGGGTTGTGGTTGTGGAGCAATTGGTTCGGGCGAAAGTCGGCGTTTTTCAAACGGAGAGATCGGCTCGCGCATCTCGCGTCGTCCTCCGACCGGTTCCGCGTAGTTTGGTCGCCAACTTGCAACAGGGGCAATATCCATATCGCCCGCAAGTCCCGGGCTCATTCGGCGATCTCGACTATCAAAGCCGGTTGCGACAACCGTAATTCGTACCTCATCCTTCAAAGATTCGTCGATTTGCGCACCGAAAATAACTTTTGCGTCATCGTCCGCAGATCCCGTAATAATTTTCGCCGCTTCCGCTACTTCGTACATCGCAAGATCCGTTCCTCCGGTTACCGTAAAGAGAATACCCTTCGCTCCGTCGATCGATAACTCGAGAAGTGGGGACGCGATCGCCATCTTCGCCGCCTCAACAGCACGGTTTTCCCCGCTCGCCTTCCCAATTCCCATAAGCGCGGAACCAGCGTTTTGCATAATCGCCTTAACGTCCGCAAAGTCGACGTTAATAAGACCTGGAAGCGTAATAATTTCCGAAATTCCCTGCACCCCCTGACGAAGGACATCGTCAACAATTTGGAACGCTTCGAGAAGCGACGTTTTTTTATCAATGATTTGGAGGACGCGGTCGTTTGGAATCGTAATAATTGTATCGACTTGTGCCGCGAGCTCTTGGTACGCGTCGTCCGCAATACGCTTTCGTTGCGCCCCCTCGAAACTAAACGGCTTCGTTACAACGGCAACGGTAAGTGCCCCAATTTCACGCGCGATTTTTGCGACCTCTGGTAGCGCTCCGCTTCCCGTTCCTCCGCCAAGTCCACCCGTTAAAAACACCATGTCGGACCCCGCAAGAGCGTTACGAATATCGTTCGCGTTTTCTTCCGCCGCCCGTCTCCCAAGATCTGGATTCATTCCCGCTCCGAGCCCACGCGTAACCGTTTTTCCAATACTTATTTTTGTTGACGACTGATTTTCTTGGAGCGCCTGCACGTCGGTATTCACAGCAATAAAATCCACCCCACGAAGTTTTTCTTGAATCATCCGATTAAGTGCGGAACCTCCACCTCCGCCAACCCCAAGGACTTTTATCTTTGCAAAGGTTTCGATTTCCGGTTTCACTTGTCCCATAGGAGAATATTATCGAAGCGTTGAACACAAATTGTATTCATATTCGCTTTCGCTAGCCAAAATTTGTATTCGAATCTTAACACACCCTATTGAAAGTACAACGAAGATTTCGTGTTCTTGTGAATAACAAAAACGACCGTTTTTGGTCGCTTCATTTTCTTAGCTAGTCTTAGGGAATAATGCGTTGGAGAAGTTTTTTCGCCATCGTCTTAATTTGACCGAACGCCTTGAAATTAAAATTGAATCGAGAGGTGGACGCCGAACGGATTGTGTGACCCCAAACGATTAACCCAACCGCCGTCGAGAACGCCGTGTCGCGCACTTCGTCTACCGCACTCGTTACGCCAAGCGGTGCTCCAACTATCGCCGGAAGCCGTAAAATCTTTTTTGCCACTTCGGTTAGTCCCGGAAGCTTCATCCCCCCACCGGTCAAAACAATCCCAACCGGAAGCATTCCGGAGCGGTCAATTTTTTGTAGTTCGTCGTCGATCGCCTCAAAAAGCTCCTCGGCCCGCGCCTCAAGAATTTCCGAGATAAATTTCGTTTTTACAATTTCTTGTTCAGTTGATCCGTAGTCCGAGAGAAGGAATTCGTTCTTCTTATGGACCGAGTCCGGGAGAACCGTCCCAACAGATCGCTTAATCGCTTCGGCAACCTCAAGACTTGTTCGAAGTCCAATCGCAATATCGTTTGTAAAATGATCCCCGCCAAACGGAAGAACCGCGGTATGAAGAATATCCCCTTCCTCGAATACGACAAGCGTTGAAGTTGCGGCGCCTACGTCAACAAGACACACTCCAAGTTCTTTTTGACGGTGCGTGAGCACAGCCTCGGCAACGGCAAGTGGCGAAAAAACAAGATCTTCGATATCGAGCCCCGTACGATGAACACTTTTTGTCATGTTCTTAATTTGCGACGTAAGGGTTTGGATAATGACCGCGTCCACCTCAAGGCGAATTCCGTTCATTCCAACCGGATCCTTAATCCCCTGCTGACCGTCTACGCTAAAACTTTTTGGGATAACATGGAGAATTTCATAGTTTGACGGCGTCGCAACCGTCCGAGCCGCGTCAATCGCCCGCGTTACGTCGTCCTCGTTAATCTCTCCGTCAGGTTTTGCCACACCGACAACGCCTCGACTTTCTTGAACAAGAATATGTTGCCCTGCGATTGAAACCCAGGCCCGATTAAGCGCAACGCCCGTCATCCGCTCCGCGCGTTCAAGCGCTTTCGAAATCGAAGATACAACGTCTTCCATGCTCGAAATCGTCCCCTTATGCACTCCGACCGACGGAACCTCAATCGCTCCGGTAATATGAAGCATCGTACCCCCTTCCTCGCTCGGCATATTTTGCCCTACAACAACACGAATTGCCGAGGAGCCGATATCAAGTCCTGTAATTAAAGCGTCCGCCATACTGGTTACCGTCTATTATAGCAGAAAATGAAAAATCTAAAACCCAAGCCAATCAAGGATATATCCCTGTAAAATAAGGATTCCGAC
>CAZBFR010000051.1:0-2085 GCA_964491425.1 uncultured Gammaproteobacteria bacterium | reverse complement strand
TTAAATACACGTCTCATAGAATTTGTTTTACAAGCGCGTCTTGAAGCGGGAACATTCGCTTTGCATCCTCCGGTTTTTCGTGGTCATAGTCAAAAATATGGAGAATACCGTGTACAACAAGGTCGACAACCTCAAGTTCAAGATCATTATCGGTTGCTTGGCGTACGAGTTGCGGATAAGAAATAACGATATCTCCAAGCGATTCGTGTGCTTCGCGCTCCGCTCGATAGGAAAACGAAAGAACATCCGTAACCGAATCTTTTCCACGGTGGATCCGATTTAACCGTTGAATTTCGTCGTCTGAAACAAATTGGACGGCGATTTCCCCTTCCTCTGGAAGCGCGGGCGAAACGGCTTTTTCGATACGCGCAAAAAGCGCTTCGGAAAAGCGCTCTTTTGCCGGGATTTCGGATTGGTCTACATCAAGCGTCAACATGTTGGTAACTATTTACCATCATTTGGAAGGTCTGCAAATACTCAATCGTTGTCGCGTCGTTAAGCTCATAGGTAAACACCGCGAACGCGCCATTCTCGAGCTCGATCGTTACCGTTCGCTTATCGGTCGCCGTATAGGCGATAAATCCATTTTTTGTTGTCGATTTCGTTGCGTTAAGCGGGATTGCTCCGTTTGCAATATAGGCAAGAGAGATCGTCTCCGTACGCGGGAGCGAGATCGTAAATCCGGCTGGATCCTCGGTTACCGTCCAAGCCTTCGGATAGTAAATTTCGAAGGCGCGGGCGTCGGGTCGAGTCCCCTTGTAAACAAGGACGGAGCCGGTATCAAAAAGCGTCGAAGGAGAGAGTCCGAGCGGGTCATAGCGGTGGAAAACCTCGTTTCCGTCGAGGAACGAATCGGCGTCCGAATCCGCATTACGAAAATCCGTTGCGTACAGTTGCTCTTCCCTATCGGTCAAACCATCGCTATCCGTATCAACCCCCGGCACAGGATCTTGCACAACCGGAACGACAGGAACAACCGGCGCTGGACGCGCGGGTTCAGGAGTCACAACAATCGTCTCCTCTTCGGCCATGACCACAAAATAGTAATAAGCCCCTCCCGCAAGAAGCGAAGTAAACACGAGAAATACGAGCGAGATAATCGCGACGTTACGTACAACGTGTGACTTTTTCTTTATGACAAGTGGTGCCGGTGCAGGTTTCGCAATCGGTGCCGGAGCTGGCGGAGGAACGGGCGCTGGAGTGGGAGGAACACTTTTTTGGTTCAACGTCTTCTCGGGTTGAACACCTAAAAATTCTTTCGGCATGACCCGAACTTCTAATCCCTCCGGCAAGGTTGCCCCTGCCACCTGCGGTTTTGTTTTAGTCCCCCTTTCAAACATATTATTTTGGCAAGTCGACTAACTTACCCGGCCCCTTTGGATCGTATCCGGAAATTACCTCAACGCCGTCGAGGAACGTATCGCCGTCCGTATCGGGATCAATAGGATCCGTTCCATACTTCTGTACCTCATCTTTATCCGGAAGGCCGTCGTTGTCGGTATCCGCTCGTTCAGCATCGGTTCCATAGCGCGCCTCCTCGGCATCCGTTAAACCGTCATTATCTGTATCAAGTGTTGTCGAAACGATCGGCTCCTCCACTTCAACAGGAGGCTCCGGCTCATCTTCAGGGATCACAATAAGCGGTACCTCGGTCGGCTCTTCTTCCGGAGCGAGAATAAACGCACGATAGGCGAAAAACGCAGATACACCCAAAACAACAAGGATTAGGAAAAGGACGCCAAAGATTACAAGAAAAACACCAACCCCGGACGAACGCTCGGGAGTCACGGGAGCAAGCGGAGCGATTCGAGGCTCGGTACGGGCTTCAAGCATCGGTTGTGGGACGGCCCCTGGAAGCGCCGGAGACGGATTGATAGGCGACGGCTCGCTCGGTTGTGGCGACGATTCGGAACGATTCGCAATAGGTTCGGCAGCTTCAAACATATCCGACGGCTCGCCACTAGGCGGAACTGGAAGATTTGCCGGCACATCCGGGAGGTTCGCGGTTCCGTCATTTTTTGTTTCTTCAAACATATGTACGATTATAGCAAATTATTCCGTTGGACTAAACCCGTTCTGCACCTC
>CAZBFR010000050.1:0-5511 GCA_964491425.1 uncultured Gammaproteobacteria bacterium | reverse complement strand
CTTAAGGAAATCGTGCGTTTCCAAGTTGCCTCCATTCCGATGGACTTCGGAGAAAGTAGTATGCCCCGTTTTTACGTTTTCGTCAATCCATGATAGCCTATCTGTACAACCAGATCCCCAACAGCCCCCTAGTAAGGGCTTGGATCTGGCAATTTTACTATGGAATTTAAATTACAATCGAAATATAAGCCGGCGGGGGACCAACCGAAGGCGATCGAGGAGCTCGTAGACGGGCTTGAACAGGGGCTGAAAAAGCAGACCCTTCTTGGCGTTACGGGGTCGGGGAAGACGTTTACGATTGCAAACGTGATTAATCGAGTTCAAAAGCCGACGCTCGTTATGGCACCGAACAAGACGCTTGCGGCGCAACTTTGTAACGAGTTCCGCGAGTTTTTCCCGGATAACGTCGTTGAGTACTTTGTTTCATACTACGACTACTACCAACCGGAGGCGTACATGCCCCGTACAGATACCTATATCGAGAAGGAATCCCAAATTAACGAGGAGATCGACCGACTTCGGCATGCCGCGACGCAGGCCCTTCTTTCTCGTGAGGACGTTATTATCGTTGCGTCCGTTTCTTGTATTTACGGACTTGGGTCGCCGAAGGAATATCGAGATACGGTTATGCATCTTGAAATCGGGAACGACGAAGGTCGAAATACGATTATGCGCCGCCTTATTGAGATGCACTTTGAGCGTACCCCGGCGGATATTTCGCGAGGGAAATTCCGAGTCGTTGGGGATGTGCTTGAGGTTATGCCTATGTCGGGACGGGGTGGGGGTGACGAGGAGGATGACCAATCGACGCTATTTAGGATTATTTTTGAGGGAGATCGTGTTACCGAGATGTTTGCGCTTAATCCGATTACTCGAAAAACTAAGGAGCGACTCGAGAGCCTTTGGATTTTCCCGGCGAAGCACTATGTTGTTGGAAGCGAGCAGGTCGAGAGGGCGTATAAGTCGATTGAGAAGGAGCTTGAGGAGCGCCTAGCCGTTTTGCAAAAAGAAGGGAAGCTTCTTGAGTATGAGCGATTAAAACGTCGAACGCGTTACGATCTCGAGATGATTAAAAATATCGGGTACTGCAATGGAATTGAAAACTATTCCCGTCATTTTGAGGGTCGGGCTCCTGGAGAACCGCCACACACGCTTCTTTCCTATTTTCCGAAAGATTTTCTTCTCGTTGTTGACGAGTCACATGTTACAGTTCCGCAGATTGGGGGAATGTATGCCGGAGATCAGGCGCGGAAAGAGGTGCTTGTTGAGCATGGGTTCCGGCTTCCGAGCGCAAAGGATAATCGCCCATTAACGTTCGAAGAATTTGGGGCAAGAACGGGTCGAACAATTTATGTATCCGCCACACCGGGGAAGTACGAAAATGAACATTCCGAACGTGTGGCCGAGCAGATTGTACGGCCGACGGGACTCGTCGATCCGGAAACGATTGTGCTCCCGGTAACGGAAACGGACGGTGGACGGGGGCAGGTTGACGATTTGATTCCACGGATCCAAGACCGGGTTGCGAAGGGGGAGCGAGCGCTCGTTACAACGCTTACGAAGAAAATGGCCGAAGATTTAACGGACTTTTTAAAAGAGGTTGGGGTGAAGGTGCAATACCTGCATTCGGACGTCGAAACGCTTGACCGGATTAAGACGCTTACTGAGTTACGTCAGGGGGTCTACGACTGCGTTGTTGGGGTGAACTTGCTACGCGAGGGGCTTGATTTACCGGAGGTGTCGCTTGTCGCGATTCTCGACGCCGATAAGGAGGGATTCCTTCGTAGCGAAACGTCGCTTATTCAAACGATCGGGCGGGCGGCGCGTAATGTTCATGGACAGGTTATTCTTTACGCGGATAAAATGACAGGATCCCTTGAAGGAGCATTAAAAGAGACCGACCGACGACGCAAAATCCAGGTTGCGTACAATAAAAAGCACAAGATTACGCCGATCTCGATTCAAAAGTCGATTAAGGACATTCGGGACATGATCGGGCATAATCTCGACGAACCAAATGCGCGAGAGGTGCTCAAGATCGAGCTCGTTGCGTCAAACGCCGATCTCGACGAGGTGATTGCGGATAAAGAGCAGGAAATGAAGGTTGCGGCCGCCGAAATGCGTTTTGAGACGGCAGCGATTCTCCGAGATGAAATCATGGAGCTTATGAAAGCGAAGGAAGAGAAAAAAGAGTAACGCCGCCTCGAACCCGTACGATTCGAGACGGCGCACGGCCGAGCAGTTCTTTATTCACTAAGCGTACTTACGTGACTGGGTGTATGTTGGTTGGCGGTCGATGATTCGGCAGGGCCGGTCATGCTGTTGCCATCCCCAGTCGCGAAATGCGCTCGGAAGTCGGAATACGATGAGCGCGTGCGGACGGAGTCCGCCCGATCCCATCCTAAGGGTTGTCGACGTCCTCTGTACTTTGAGCATATTGCCCCCAGGTGGCATTCGCTCGGCAATGAAAGGATAGCAATCCACAACTAAAAGGAAAAGTCCCACCCTGCAAGGCTTGCGGAAAAGCAGGGCGGGACTCGACGATAGTGTGGCCTCGAGGGACGATTATGCGTGGTGTGCTGTTCCTCTTGACCGGGTGCTCGACGACTGTGAGACGTCGGTTTTGTCTCGTGAAGAATCTAATGAATTGCGAAAGATGGCTGTTCTTCGATACGCAAGCTGTTAGGCAGGCGCACGCATCTTCTAGCCTCCCTGGCAAAAGACCGTCACAAGACAACAGAAGTTGGCGCAATCCTTGTCCACGTTGGTCAGTTTCCACCGACTGCGTAGGGGGATCGATTGCTTGGCCTATTCTGCCGACGCTGCCATTTCTCGCTCCAGCCCGTCGTCGGGGCGGGAGCATGATCGGGCGGGCCTTTACGGCGACGCATTTCCGGGCGTGGCGCACCCGGCAGAAAACGGGGTTCCGAATCCTGCACGTCGCTCAACCCTCCGGACCCACAGCGAGCCGGAATACGACACCTCCTGCGCTGGCGGAATTGCCCTGCGACGGAGTGATGATAAATCAAAAATCGAAAATATGAAAGATGAAATTGTGATCAAGGGTGCTCGCGAGCATAACTTGAAAAATATCAACTTAACGCTCCCGCGCAATAAACTTATTTGTATTACCGGCCTTTCGGGCTCCGGAAAGTCGTCTTTAGCGTTTGATACGATTTTCGCCGAGGGGCAACGGCGCTATATCGAATCATTGTCGGCGTACGCGCGACAGTTTTTGGGGCAGATGCAAAAGCCTGATGTTGACGAGATCGAAGGGTTGTCGCCAGCGATTTCGATCGATCAAAAGGCGCATACACGCAATCCGCGCTCCACCGTTGCGACCGTAACCGAGATTTACGACTACCTGCGCGTCCTTTTTGCGCGTATCGGGGAGCCGCACGACCCTGAAACGGGCGAGAAGCTCGAAAAGATGACGGTTGACGAGATGACCGACGTTGCGATCGCGATGGCTCGAGGGTTTCAAAAGAAGGGGGCTGAGCTTATGATTTTTGCGCCCGTCGTCCAGGGACGAAAGGGAGAGTACTACCAACTTCTTTACGATTTGTATAATAGCGGATTTGCTCGAGTTCGCGTCGACGGGAAGATCCATAAATTAAGCGAGAAAATCGAGCTCGCTCGCTACAAGCAACATACGATCGAGGTACTTATCGACGCTATTTCGACGGCGACGCTCATTAATCCGAAAAAGGACGACCGTCAACGGGTTTCGGAAGCGATCGAACGGGCGATCGACGTGTCGAAAAACGTTGCGATTATTTCGGCGGGGGACGACGAGCGGGCCCTTTCGACGCAGTACGGAAATCCAAAAACCGGCTTTTCGTTTCCCGAAATCGAACCGCGCCTCTTCTCGTTTAATAGTCCATACGGGGCGTGTTCGGCCTGTGACGGTATTGGAACAACAGAATTGTTCAACGAAGAAGTTTGTCCCGTCTGTAACGGAGCGCGTCTAAAAAAAGAGTCGCTTAGCGTCCTAATCCAGGGGAAAAATATTGTCCATTTAACTGATATGACGATCGGGGAGGCGGTCGACTTTTTCTTGAATTTAAAGCTCGACGTACGTGGGCAGGAGATTGCGGGGACCGTGCTTCGCGAGATCGAGAATCGGTTAACGTTTATGCTTGACGTTGGTCTTCATTATCTTACGCTTAATCGTAAGGCGGGGTCATTATCGGGCGGAGAGGCACAACGTATTCGGCTTGCCTCGCAAATCGGTTCGCGCCTCGTTGGTGCCTTGTATGTCCTTGATGAACCAACGATTGGTCTTCACCAGCGGGACAATGAGCAGTTAATCCGAACACTTGAAGATCTTCGAGATATTGGGAACACGGTGATTGTTGTAGAACACGACGAGGACATGATCCGACGGTCGGATTTCATGGTTGAGATTGGGCCTTCGGCGGGGCGATTTGGGGGAGAGGTCATTGTTGCCGGAAAAACACCTGAAGTATTTAAGGATAAGAAGTCCAAGACGGCGGGCTACCTTCGTGGGGATTTAATGATCCCCGTGCCAAAAGAAAGACGAGCAATCGGCAAGGATGCGATTAAGATTCGCGGAGCGAAGGCGCATAACCTTAAAAACATCGATGTGGATATTCCGCTTCGCCGATTCGTTTGTGTTACGGGCGTTTCGGGATCCGGAAAATCGACCCTGATGCACGATATTCTTTACCGAGCCATTGCAAAGAAGCTAAACGGATCGAAGCATGAACCGGGCGAGCACAAAACTGTGCTTGGAATCGAGTATATCGATAAGATCATTTTAATGGACCAGTCAGCGATTGGACGCACCTCTCGATCGAACCCGGCGACATACACCGGCGCTTGGGGCCCGATCCGAGAGATCTTCGCGTCGACCGACGAGGCGGCATTCCGTGGATTTAAAGTGGGCCGGTTTAGCTTTAACGTGCCGGGTGGGCGTTGCGAGAACTGTGAGGGTCACGGCGAAATCGGGATCGAGATGCACTTCCTTCCAACCGTCTATGTCACTTGCGAAATCTGTCAGGGTAAGCGCTTTAATCGTGAAACGCTCGAGGTAACATGGAACGAAAAGAATATTTTTGAGGTGCTCGACATGACGATTGACGACGCAGTAGTCTTCTTTAAGAATGTTCCAAATGTCTACGACAAACTTATTAGTCTCCAGGAAGTTGGCCTCGGGTATCTAAAACTCGGGCAAAGCGCGACGACCCTTTCCGGAGGAGAAGCACAACGCGTAAAGCTCGCGAACGAACTCGCGAAGCGTCAAACAGGTCGAACACTTTACTTGCTCGACGAGCCAACGACGGGTCTCCATTTCGAAGACATTAAGCGTTTACTAGAGGTTCTTCATCTTCTCGTTGAAAAAGGAAATTCGGTCATTGTTATCGAGCACAACCTCGACGTAATTAAAACGGCGGACCATATTATTGATCTTGGGCCGGAAGGGGGAGCGGGAGGTGGAACGATTGTTGCGGAAGGAACGCCGGAAGAAGTGGCTATAAAAAAAGGCTC
>CAZBFR010000049.1:0-5529 GCA_964491425.1 uncultured Gammaproteobacteria bacterium | reverse complement strand
CCGTACCAAAAATTCTACTCGCGACACTAAACGTGACAAGGGCAATCGTTCCGGTCACCGCAAGAGAAAGCCAAATCGACGCATCGCCATAACCGAGGAAGCCGTAACGGAATCCGTCAACGAAGTAAAAGATTGGATTAAATCGAGAGATGATTTGGATTTGTTCCGGAAGCATGTCAACCGAATAGAACACTCCTCCAAGGTAGATAAGCGGAGTAAGAATGAACGTGAGTACCATCGATGATTGGTCAAACGTCTTTGCAAAAATCGCAACGATAATTCCAAGCGACGCAAAAATGATCCCGATTAGTAGCGCAAAAATCGGAATCCAAATCGCTTGCGCAAACGGAAGGCGCGCAAAGATCATCCCAACAAGAAGCGTCACAACCGCAACCGAAATTCCGCGAACAAGCGCCGCGCCAAGATAGGCCGCGACGATATGCCGACCCTTCATCGGGTAGGTTAGAAGCTCGCGAATTGCGTTCGAATACTTCGCGATCATAATCGACCCGAGCGGGTTATTAAACGCATTCATCATCAAGGCCATCGCAGCAAGCCCCGGAATAAGCACCGGCAAGTATTCGTTAAACCCTTCCGCCCCACGACTCGCCCCAACAATCGATCCAAAGAGCACAAAGTACAGCAGGTTTGAAACGATTGGTGCGCCAAGCGTTTGCATCCACACATCCATAAATCGTTTCACCTCCTTGTAGAACAAGGTCCACGTTGATCGTAAAAACATATTAGGTGCGGGTTAATGACACAAAGACATCCTCGAGCGTTGGTTCAACGACTTGGAAGTGCATGACCGGAAGATCGGCGTCAGCAACAGCTTTAAGCACCGCTTTATAGTCAGCCTCGTCAAACGAAAGCGTAAGCGTTGTATCGTTCACGCTCGGGGAAAATGATTCTAAATTTTTCGGGACTGTTATTTTTTCAGACAGCGCGATTACAAGTTGTCGCTTGCTACTAAAGCGCTTCTTCAACGCGTCTTTATGGTCGAGCGCGATAAGCTCCCCCTTCCCGATAATCGCAACACGATCGCAAAGAAGTTCAACCTCTTCGAGATAGTGTGAGGTAAGCACAATCGTCACGCCCTGCTTGTTGAGTTTCCGCACAAGTTCGTAGAGATCGTGACGAAGCTCGACGTCAACGCCCGCCGTTGGCTCGTCGAGTACAAGAACCTCTGGACGATGAACGAGCGCTTTTGCAATCATCAGTCGTCGTTGCATTCCGCCGGAAAGTTGGCGCGGTTTTACATCACGCTTATCTTTCAAAGAAAGTGTCTCGAGCAATTCTTCTAAATAGTTTTCATCAACCGGGAGTCCGTAAAACCCGAACTGAAGCCGGAGCGCATCCTCGACAGGAAAGAACACATCAAACCCAATCTCTTGCGGAACGATTCCAATTTTCCGCTTCGCGAGCGTATGGTCAACGTCAATATCGACTCCAGCGATTACCGCGCGCCCCTCGGTCTTTCCTGTAACGCCCGCAAGAATATTAATAAGCGTCGACTTCCCCGCTCCGTTTGGCCCAAGAAGTCCGAAAAACTCGCCCTTCTCGATCGAAAACGTCACCCCCTTAAGTGCCTCCGTCGTGCCCTTCGGTCCCTTGTAGGACTTTTTAAGACCCGAAATTTCCAGTGCTAACATGTTACTCTTTATGTGATAAATATCTCTCCGCTTCGAGCGCCGCTTGGCATCCACTTCCAGCCGCCGTGATTGCTTGACGGTAGTGTGGGTCGATTACGTCACCACAAGCAAACACGCCCTCAATATTCGTCTTTGTCGAATCTGGGACATGTTTAATATAGCCCTTCACGTCGAGCTCAATCGCACCGACAAACAGATTAGTGTTCGGCTTGTGCCCAATCGCCGCAAAATATCCCGTCGCTACGATCTCACCCGTCTCCCCCGTTTTATTATTTACGGTCAACACTTTTTCAAGAGCGCTCTCTCCAACGAGTTCCGTTGGGCTCGTGTTAAAGACAATCGTAATTTTTTCATTCTTCATCGCGCGCTCTTGCATCGCTTTTGACGCACGAAGCGCTTCGCCACGAACAAGCACCGTTACCTTGCTCGCAAACCGCGTTAAAAAGGTCGCCTCTTCCATCGCCGAGTCTCCCCCTCCGACAACAACAACTTCCTGATTCTTAAAGAAAAATCCGTCGCAGGTCGCACAGGCCGAAACCCCCTTTCCCATAAGTCGTTCCTCCCCCGGGATTCCAAGCCACATCGCCGAAGCGCCCGTTGCAATAATCAAGGTCTCCGCAAAATACTCGCCACTTCCCGCCGTAACTTTAAATGGTCTGACGGAAAAATCGACCGCCGTTACCATTTCATCTTTAACGGTCGTTCCAAACTTCTCCGCCTGCTTTCTAAGATTTAGCATGAGATCTGGCCCCATAATTCCATCGTCCTCCCCCGGCCAGTTCTCCACTTCACTCGTAAGCATTAACTGCCCACCAGACTGTAGTCCCGCAAACAAAATTGGCGATAATTGCGCCCGACTCGCGTAAATTCCCGCTGTATATCCCGCCGGCCCCGATCCAATAATGATTGTTTTTTGTACGTCCATAAAATCCTTTAGATTTGTAGCTTATCACGACTTTTGGATTGACAAAAGTGCCATTTTATGGTATGTTTCTTGGTTCTCGCGAAAGCGAAAACGCCTTTACAACCGCCCCGGGAGGCAGAGATGAACCGCAACCACATCCGCTATAACTACTACCGCTTCTGGTACTGGTATGGCGGGCTCCCTTGGATCCTTCGCCAGATCGTCGCAACGGCCGTCTTCTACGGGCTGACGTACCTGTCGGTCGGTCACTCGACCGTCCGGTGCTTCGTCGATGGCGAGGAGGTCGTCGGTCAGTGCCGAGTCCTGAATTTCAAGGGCAAGGAGATCGGAACCGCACCGCTGACGCGTCGACTCGAGTTCGGCTGGGGAACCGTTACCGTCTACCCACCCAAGGACGCTGTCGTCAACATGGAATATATCGGGTGGGGCTGGATCTCGACCGGCATCGGGAACGACATCGGCGCCTTCCTCGGAGTGACCCCACCGTTCGATGCGAGATTCGAGACGCTCGAGGCACAGACGCGCATCACCTGCACCGTCAACGGTGACCCTCACAACTGTGAGGTGGAGCTCAACGGCAGCCACCTCGGAGTAACGCCAGTCGAGCAGGCGCTCGGCGTCGGCGAGTTCCGAGTCACCGTCTACCCGCCCGACTGGGCGGAGACGACGATTGCCCACCAGGAATGGACGCTCACAAGCCCGAACGGCGAAGGCCAAAACCTTGTCGCCGAGTTCGAGGGCTTCTAGCTTCTCGACACCAACGGCCCCGCGGCCGGCAAGACACCTCGTGTCTCTCGCTGGCGCGGGGTGTTTTGTTGTGCTACGGTTTCTTTCGAGGAGGGTTCATGCCAAATTTTCAGGGAATTCTTCAGTTCCTTTTAGAGGCGGTAGAACTTCAACTTCGTCTTACAATCGAGTGCCTCCTGGATCTCAAGGCGCGAATGCGTCAGTTCATCCGCGGTGATCAACGGGCGCATTACCGTGCTGACACCCCCTGGACCGGACCATCGATAGACCTCCTGTCCCAACTCATCCCGCTCGAGGAAGCTCGCAGGAGACATCGTGCAAGACGCCGATCACTTCTTCGGCTCGGGCGTGCGATCCGGTCAACACTACGGTGCCATCACGTCGTCCGTCCAACGGTCGAGCACTACATCGGTCGGATGGAGCGACTCCACCCGCAATCTTTCACCCCTAGCTCCTCGTAGCTGGAGGTTTCCGTTTTTATAAAAACAAAAGGACGCCGGCCGTCAACGGGCAAGCGTCTCTTTTATTTAGGCAAATCGCTCGAGGCGGGCGCGTAGATCTTCCTTTGGCATCACCCCTGCGAATTGATCGACGACCTGTCCACCCTTGAAGATCATAAAGGTTGGAATTGACCGGACGTTGTACTGCATCGCAAGTTGCGGTTGCTCATCGGCATTTACTTTTCCGATTTTGACATGCTCCATTTCGGAAGCGAGCTCGTCAACAAGCGGGCTCATAACGCGACATGGTCCACACCAAGGGGCCCAAAAATCCACCAAAACCGTCCCACCGCTCGAAATCGTTTGATCGAAGTTTTCTTGTGTTAGTTCCATAGAAGTCTACTTTATCACGACTAGATTTTGAAGGTAAAGATACGTGCCTTTTCCTCTTCTTTATAGACGTCGATAATGTCTCCAGCCTCAATTTTCGTCTTTCCGCCAAACTCGATTCCACACTCCGCTCCCTGTTCAACGTCACGCACGTCCGCCTTACCCGACTGCAAGCGCAAAATCTTTCCTTCCCCGATAACCTGCTCTCCTCGGATAACGCGCGCCGTCGCTCCATTCTCGATTTTTCCTTTCGTAACCTGCCCTCCAACAACAAATCCCTTTTCCGTCTTCATGAACGTCGCGAGAACACGCATCTGTCCAAGTTCCGTGTACACCCGTTCCGCAGGAATAAGCGCCTTGAGTTTTTCAACAACGGCGTCAAACAAATGATAGATAACCGAGAACTCTTTCACTTCAACTTTCTTATCTCGCGCAAGTTGCCCAGCGTGAGCCGTGACCTTTACGTTGAACGCAAGAACGAATGCGTTTGTCGCCTCGGCCTGTAAAATTTCCGCTTCTCCGATATTTCCGAGCCCTCGTCCAACGATTTTTACGCCGACGTGTGGATCTTGGATTTTTTCAAACATTCCGATCAAGGCTTCGAGCGAACCGAGTACGTCCGCCTTTACAATGATATTTAAGAACACTTTCTTCTCGTCATCATCGTTTGATTTCGCCTTTGACGACGCAACCGTAATTTCCGAAGCTCCCGTCTTTCGACTTGCCTGTTCCTTCATTTTCTCGAGCGATTTTGGATCTTCCGGTACTTCGATAATGTCTCCAACTGACGGCGCATCCTTAAGTCCGATAATCTGTACCGGCATTGACGGCCCCGCTTCCTTTACGCTCTTGCCGTCCCATGAACGCATTGCGCGCGCTTTTCCGTAGTGCATTCCGCGAACGCCAAGCACATCTCCAACATGCATCGTTCCCGCTTGGATAAGCATCGTTGCGACAGGACCCTGGTTCTTATCGATATTTGATTCGATAACGGTTCCGATCGCTCGACGATCTGGGTTTGCAACAATGTTCTCTTTTTCAAGATCACGAACAAGAAGGAGCATGTCGAGAAGCTGTGGGATGTTTTGTCCCGTCTTTGCGGAAACCGGTACGAGAATTGTCTTTCCTCCCCAATCTTCCGGAATCAAATTTTGCTCAGCGAGCTGTCCTTTAATACGTTCAACGTCAGCGTCCGGCTTATCAACCTTGTTAATTGCAACGACAAATGGCATTCCCGATGCCTTAATAATATCGATCGCTTCTTTTGTTTGCGGCTGAATTCCATCGTCGGCGGCAATAACAAGAATCGCGATGTCCGCCACCTTCGCTCCGCGAGAGCGCATAACGGTAAACGCTTCGTGACCAGGGGTATCGA
>CAZBFR010000048.1:0-5565 GCA_964491425.1 uncultured Gammaproteobacteria bacterium | reverse complement strand
TTCCGCAATTTTACGAACAAACTTTGGAACATTTCGCGGTTTGTGTTCATGACGGCCGGTTCGGTTAAGTCGGTACAGGAAATGCCAGAGCCCGCGACGCTTGCGGATAAATGGATTTTGAACGAGCTTGCCGTGACGATGAAAAAAGCAACCGCGCACTACGAGGCGTTTGAGTATTCGCAACTTGGAGAACTTCTTCGTGAGTTTACATGGAACAAGTTTGCGGATTGGTATGTCGAGGTCGCGAAGACGCAGGCGGGGGAGCGAACGAATGAAATTTTGCTCTTTGTGCTCGAGCGCATTCTCCTTCTTTGGCACCCGTTTATGCCGTTTGTAACCGAGGCGCTCTACAAAGAGTTTGGAAACGGAAGTATTTCAACGCAACGCCTTGCGAGCTTTGAGTATTCGGCGGACGAAGAGACGCTCGCGAAGTTTACGCGCCTTCAAGACGCGGTCACGTTTGTGCGTAATACGCGTGCGCGCTATACGATTGCGTATACGACCCCACTTACACTCATTACGAGTGCCGACGTGTTTGGCGAAGAAGAGAAGGCGGTGCTTTTGCTCCTTGCGAAGGTTGGCGCGGTCGAGGTTGGGGCGGAGGTGAATGCAAAAGAGGCGACGCAGGCGGTAAGCGGAGCGGTGACGTTCGCACTGCCTCTCTCGGGAATCGTTGACTTTGACGCCGAGAAGGCACGGATGGAAAAAGAACTTGCGCGACTCGAGAAATTTATTACGACGCAGGAAGCGCAACTTCAAAACGAAGGCTTTGTAAAAAACGCGAAGCCCGAGGTGATCGAAGAGCGAAAGGCGTCGGTCGAGAAAGCGAAGGCGGATTATCAAACACTGAAAAATGAACTCAACTAATATGCACGAAGTCTTACTACGAGGGGTAGACGCGGTCTACCCAACGGCGGAAAAATTGAACGAGACTCTCGCGAGCGGGAAGAAGCTTCGCGTCTATCTTGGAATCGATCCGACCGGCGAGAAGCTCCACTTAGGGCACGCGATCGGGCTTCGAAAGCTTCGGGCGTTTCAAGAGCTTGGGCACGAAGTAATCCTGCTTGTTGGTTCATTTACCGCGATGATTGGAGACCCGACCGATAAGTCGGCAACGCGTGTGCAGTTAACGCGCGAACAGGTGCTTGCGAACGCAAAAACATACAAGAAACAAGCGAGTAAGTTCTTACGCTTCACGGGTGAAAACGCGGCGAAGTTCATGTTTAATGATAAATGGCTTGCGAAACTTTCGTTTGGCGATGTTGTTGATCTCGCGAGTAATTTTACCGTGCAACAGATGAGTGAGCGCGACATGTTTGCGAAACGGATTTCGGAAGGAAAGCCGGTGTACTTGCACGAATTTTTGTACCCGCTTATGCAGGGCTACGATTCTGTCGCGATGGACGTCGATCTTGAGATTGGGGGATCGGATCAGATTTTTAACATGCTTGCGGGACGAACGCTTATGTCTCGCTTAAAGCAAAAGGAAAAGTTTGTGCTTGCGACGCGGCTTCTTACGAATGATGAAGGAAAGAAGATGTCAAAGTCGGAGGGTGGATTCATTGCGCTCACGGATTCGCCGGAGGAAATGTACGGCAAGGTCATGGCGATGCATGATTCTATGATTACGTCGTACTTTGAGATCGCGACCGACGTTCCGCTCACGGACATTGAACTCATTCGAACGGAGCTTAAGGAGGGTGCGAATCCGCGCGACGTGAAGGCGCGACTTGCGCGCGAGGTGGTAAAGCTCTACGCGGGGGAACGGTTTGTACGTAAAGCGGAGAAGCACTTTGAGACCGTGTTTCGATCGAAGGAGCTTCCGACGGAAATGAAGGAAATAAAAGCGGAAGGAACGATTATCGACGTACTCGTTTCAAATGGAATGGCAACCTCGCGAACAAATGCACGGCAACTTCTCGAGCAGGGGGCGGTGAAAATCGACGGGAACGTGGTAAAAGAGGATGGACCCGCGATTTCAGGGGTTTTGCAGAAGGGAAAACGGGAGTTTTTACGATTAATCTAATATGTACGCGAAGACAAAAGCACAAGGAGAAGTTCTCGCCGCGCTAAAAAAAGCGATCGGAAAGAAGGATGCGCCGACAATCGACATGCTTGAAACGCCTCCGGACCTAACGCTCGGAGATTGCGCGTTTCCTTGCTTTGCTTTGGCAAAAGCGATGAAGCGGAGTCCTGTCGAGATCGCGACCGAGCTTGCGGCAAAGATTGGGCCGACCGAGTTTATCGATCGGATTGTTGCGGTTGGGCCGTACGTCAACTTCTTTTTTAAGAAGGAGGCGTTTACTGCACGCGTGTTAAAGGAGGTAAAGGTTGCGGAAGAAAAGTACGGATTTTCAACACTCGGGGCGGGGCACAATATAATCGTTGAATACGCACAGCCAAATACGCATAAAGAGTTTCATGTTGGCCATTTGCGTAACGCACTTCTTGGGGAGTCGATCGCGCGCGTTATGCGGGCGAACGGGTACAAGGTCGTTGGGGTCAGTTATCCAGGGGATATTGGAGCGCACGTAGCGAAAGTGATTTGGGCGATAAAGAAGTTTCATTCTGACGAAGAGATCTTGCTTGAGGATCGCGCGAAGCGACTCCAAGAGATTTACGCGGAAGCAGTCGCCTATCTTGAAGCGCATCCAGAATCGCAAGAAGAGGTGAATGAAACACAGCGACGCCTCGAGGCTCGAGAGGAACCCGAGACCGGTCTTTGGAAAGAGACGCGTGAATGGTCACTTGCGGAGTTCCGAGAGATTTTCGCGGAGCTTGGGGTGCGACCGGATAAGTATTACTTTGAGAGTGAAGTCGAGGACGAGGGGAAGGAGCTCGTAAAAATGCTTCTTACAAAAGGGGTGGCGAAAAAGAGCGAAGGGGCAACGATCGTTGATTTGTCGGAAGAAGGCCTCGGAGCGTTTCTCATTTTGAAATCCGACGGGTCTTCGCTTTACGCGACAAAGGATCTCGCACTCGCGCTTCGAAAGGACCGGGAATATGAACCAGACCGCCAAATTTTCGTTGTCGACAATCGTCAGACGCTCTACTTCAAACAACTCTTTGCGACCCTTCGAAAGATTGGGGTGACGACGTCGTTTAACCATATCGCCTACGACATGGTAACGCTTCCGGAAGGCGCGATGTCTTCAAGAAAGGGAAATATTATTACTTATCGAGATCTTCGCGAAACCGCAATGCAGTTTGCGAAGACGGAGACGCTCGAGCGACACCCGGAATGGGCGGAGAAGGAAGTCGAAGGGACAGCGCGAGGGATTGCCGACGCCTCGATCGCCTTTGTTATGCTTCGCCAAGATCCAAACTCGATTATTACCTTTGACATGAAGGAGGCGCTCGCGACCGACGGATTTACGGGAGCCTACCTTCTTTACTCGATGGCACGTATTGAGCGTATGTTTGAGAAGGCGGGGGTAAAGCCGAAGTACCACGAGGGAAAGCTTACGAATGAAAAAGAATATGCGCTCGCTCGGGCTCTTTCGGAATATCCGGAAGTTGTTCAAAAAACCGCGCAGTCCTTCCAGGTTTCGGCAATCGCTACCTATGCGTTTGATCTTGCGAAGCTCTTTTCGGAGTACTACCACGAAGTGCGCGTGCTCGACGAAGAAGACAAGACCTTGGTCGCCTCGCGTCTCGCTCTTTGCTCGGCGGTCCTTCAAACGCTTAAGAATGCTTCCGACTTGCTTACAATAAAACCAATTAAACAGATGTAATATGGCTAAAGGAAATGGAATGGAGACAATTATTGCTCACGGCGTACGAATCGAAGGAGAATTTACAAGCCCTGGGGACGTAACGATCGAAGGGGAGCTTCAAGGCGTGTTAAAAACCGCGGGGAATCTTCGCGTAGGAGCGCAATCGAAAATCCGGGCTGAGGTTTCCGCGCAAAACGCGCACGTAGAGGGAGAAATTCGGGGAAATCTCGGAGTCGAGGAAAAGCTTTCGCTTACGAAGACCTCTCGCGTAATCGGGGATATCGCGGTTGCCGACCTCTCTGTCGAATCGGGCGCGCAAATTAATGGAACGGTAACGATGGGGGCTGGAAAGGGTGAGTAATAGCTTGTGTCGTACTATTTTGTTTACGACGAATTTTTACAGGATCCGAAGTTTGAGCGAGAAATCGCGACGATTGAAACACGGTTAACGGATCTTGGGATTAGCGGGAAGATTGCACGCCTTGCTCTTTTTCGTGATGCTGGAGAATTTATTCGTGACGAAGTAAAGCGAGGGGTGAAGAACGTTGTTGCGGTAGGAAACGATCTTACGCTTCGACGGGTAATCGACGCGCTCGGCGACGCAAATGTTGCGATCGGGATCATTCCGCTCGGGCAGGGGCCGCACGAAATCGCAAAGCTTCTCGGCGTGCCGACCGGTGTTGCGTCCTGTGACGTCCTTTCCGCACGCATCCTCGAGGAAGTCGATATCGGGGTTGTTAACGGTAAGCGATTTATCCACGCTGTAAAAGCGGAAAGTGTACGCCCGTTCGCCCTCCAAAGCGATCAATTTAAACTTGCAACCGTCTATACGGGATCATTTGAACTACGAAACCTAACCTTCCCAGATCCGATTCTTCCACCGTCAGACCCTACCGACGGGCGAATCGAGCTCGTTGTCGAACTTCGCCGTCGCCGACTATTTCGTATGAAAAGCGAGGGCACAACCTTTCTTCCAATGAAATCCGCAACCTTTACGTTTGCGCAAGAAGAGACGTTTGTTATCGACGGAGAAATCTATAAGACGGCAATGCTCAGTCTTACCGTCGAGCCAGGCCGTTTAAAGTTTATTACAAGTAAAGATCGGATGTTCTAGGAGTTTTCAGTATGTGCAAAATTTGCACATTGCTCCGAGCTGATTTTTTTAGTAAGCTAAAAATGATATGAAACTTTTTTCATGGATTTTCAAGAAGGAGCAGAGAGCGCCTGAAAAACAGACGCCTGATATTAATGCTGTTTTGGATCGGGTGATTGAGCGTCGCGGAGGGGTTTTAAAAGATTTAGCAGAGTACGATAGAAAACATGAAAAAGCAGATTCGATACATTGATCTTGGTTTGATTGAACAAATTCACGAGCGATTGCAGGAATACTTTAGTCTAGATGAACCGATAGATTCTTTTTCTCGCAACGTTTTTGATTTAGGAAAACTACAGGGGATGCTCGAGACGCCGGGTATGACGGCGTTTGGGCAGGAACTGTATCCGACTTTGGAGGACAAGGGTGCCGTCTTGTTCTATCTTGTGATAAAAAATCACTTATTCAGAAACGGGAATAAACGCATGGCTGTTATGTGTTTGGATACTTTTTTAGATTTGAACGGTGTGGTTTTAAACATTTCTCGTGAAGAGTTTTTTAATAAAGCACTTGAAACGGTAAATTCGGATCCGAAAGAGTTCGATCGAGTGAAGGAAGATTTAGCAGAATGGATTCGGGCAAATATAAAATGACCTCGCGAGAGGTCATTTTATGGTGCGAACGGAGGGACTCGAACCCTCAAGCCATTGCTGGCACTAGCCCCTCAAGCTAGCGCGTATACCAATTCCGCCACGT
>CAZBFR010000047.1:0-5783 GCA_964491425.1 uncultured Gammaproteobacteria bacterium | reverse complement strand
TCCCATCCCCTGCCGCGAGAATCGGCGTTCCGGAAGGCTTCGCGAGATCCATTCCCGAGTGTTCAAACAAATGACGAAACGGATAGGTCGGATCGTTAAACGTCGCGGTAAGGATCGCCCCTGGAAGTGGGTGGACCATTCCCGAAGGAAGACTGTGGCCGGTTGAGCTCTCCGGATCATCCTCTTTTTTCGCGCGTAGCCGCTCCTCAATCTCGGCTTGAAGCGACGAGATTTGAGAGGTAATCCCCTGCTGTTCGGAGCGAAGTTCGCTAAGAAGAATTCGGTACTGCGCCTCGGAGGCCTGCGTTTCCGAAACGAGTACATTTTTCGCGTTAAGACGATGTTCGAGATTTTTCGCCTGTGCCTCGAGATCCGCACGAAGAAGAACGAGTGCCTCGAGCGCACGCTCCTGCTCAAGTTGATTCTTCTCGAGCTCCACTTTCAAATTTTTACTCTGATTGACCGCGACTTGGACAGATCCATTAAGATTCTCCATTCGCTCCACTTCGTCAAACAACTCGTTCATCGTTTGTGCTCCAAACAAAATCTCAACCGCACCAACGTCGCTCGACTTATAAAGATTAAAGAGCAGGTCTTTAAGAATTGCTTTCTGCGTCTCTAGTTCATTTGTCTCTTGGCGCACACGCTCCTCGAGTACCGCAAGTTCAAGTTCTTGCGTTTCAATCTCCGCCTCGGTTAATTCGATATCGAGCTCCGCAAGCGCAATCTGATTTTCTATATACGCGATATCGTTTACTAGGCTCGCCGTTTTATCCGAAAGTTCCGCAATTTGCTTACGGTAGCCTTCCATCTTCTTTGTAATCGTATCGATTTGGTTTTTGCGCGTTGCGAGTTCCTGCTGTAACTGTGATAGCTCGGCTTCGGTTTCATTTTCCGCAAACACAAAACGCGAAAACGTCACAACGAGCGCCACCGCTACGAGAACGATAAAAGCATGCTTGATTCGCATGCCTTTATTATAAACCGTCCCCACAAACTACGCCAATGCCGCAAGCGCCGTTCGGATTCGTTTAAGAGATTCGCTTTGTCCAAGAGCCCAAAGATAGTCAAACGGGCTCGCGCTTTTCTCAAGACCGGAAAGACCAAATCGAAGTGGCCAAAGAACCTCACCGTTTGAATATCCATTATCCGTGATCCAAGTCTTTATAAATAGCTCCGCATTATGAACCCCGTCAAACACCGTCGGCGGCACGTCCTCGAGTACGGCAAGGAGCTTTGTTAACACCTCGCGTGTATTCTCCTTTGTCGACTTTGAAAACACGAGCTTCTCTTCGATTCCGGCAAACGAAGGAGCCTCTATATAACTCGTAAAACGACTAGCGAGTTCGACGAGCGTCTGTGCTCGCTCGCGCTCGACGACCATGGCACGCTTAACAACCTCTGATTCTTCGACGCCTTGAGGTAAAAATGGACGGAGCTCGTTAAAGAGTGCCTCCTTGTCCATTTCGCGCATGTAGTGATTATTCATCCAATCAAGCTTCTCCATGTTCACGACAGCGCCAGCTCGATTCACCTTACTTAAATTAAACGCCTGCGTTAGCTCATCCATCGTATAAATTTCTCGATCCCCGGTCGGATTAAACCCGAGCGTCGCAAGATAATTTTTTAATGCAACAGGAAGGTAGCCTTTATCTAAAAACGTTTCTACAAACACGTCGCCCTTGCGCTTTGAAAGTTTTGTTTTGTCTGCGTTAAGAAGAAGTGGAACATGGGCGTAAACGGGCATTGTAAATCCAAGCATTCGACAAAGCATAATTTGCTTTGGAGTTGACGAAAGCCATTCCTCTCCGCGAAGAACATGAGTAATTTTCATCAACTCATCGTCAACAACAACCGCAAGGTGATAGGTTGGAATTCCGTTACTCTTCATTAGTACCTGATCGTCAACGTCGGCATTATTAAAACGGATTGCTCCGCGAATTGCGTCGGTAAACTCCGAGACGCCGTCCGGAACCTTTAATCGAATAACGTGAGAATCGCCGGGTTTAAGTTCGGCGAGTTTTGCCGTAATTTCGCCCAGCGTAAGCGAAAGACAGTGGCGATCGTATTTCGGCGTTTGCTTTAGCGCCTGTTGCGCCTCGCGCATTTCGGTTAGACGTTCCGGCGTGCAAAAACAATGATACGCGTCACCCTGCGCGAGAAGTTGATCCGCATACTTCCGGTAGTGCTCGAGTCGCTCCGTTTGGATATATGGGCCATAGTCTCCCTTCGAGCCAAGCGTTCCATCAGCGTTAAGAATAGGACCCTCGTCCCAACTAATACCCGCTCTTGTAAGCGTTTTAAGAAGCGCTTCAACCGATCCTGGAACAAATCGCTCTTGATCCGTATCCTCGATACGAATAACAAACGTTCCTTCGTTTTGTTTTGCGAGAAAAATATCCCAAAGGATCGTTCGGAGCGTTCCAATATGCATGTATCCCGTCGGAGACGGAGCGATTCGTGTACGGACTGTCATAGTGTGTGATTGCCTAAAAAACTATCATAGATAAAGAAGATTGGAAAGACAATCGTCGCGCGAAGAATACGCGGAAGACGATACGGTTGAAGAGCCAACCGCCAAAGCCATTCAAGGCCAAAGGCGCGAAAGAATTTCGGCGCACGAGGAAGATTTCCGGCAATCATGTCAAACGCCCCTCCAACGCCCATCGCAAGCGAGGCGTCTCCCTCGCGCAGGAGTCGCTCTCCAATCGCCTCTTGTTTTTTCGCTCCAAACGCAAGAAGAGCAAGCCCCCTCCCCTCTCCCGGTACCAAAATTTTAGACTCGGCCGTTACTTCTCCGGGATTTAGTGGAATTATTGTTAGATTTGGAAATTGAGCCTTGAGGGCAACCCCTGCCTTCTCTGCCACCCCTTCCCCACCCCCGATTAAAAGAAGTGGTCTACCGGTTTTTTCCGCAATACTCGCAATAGTAAACACAAGGTCAACACCCGTTACGCGCGACACTCGCCTACCGGTAAGTCGAAGGGCGAAGTATGGTCCGGCTCCATCGATAACATTAATATCTGCACGATTTAACAACGCGCGAAATACCGAGTCCCGTCGAGCGGAAAGAAGAATTTCGGCGTTTAGCGTCGTGATAAATGTCTTTTCATTTTCTCGTAGTCGCTTCTCAAGCGCTTCTTTTACGCGCGCGTCGCTTAATCCGTCGATCCGTACTTTAAACACGCTTGTCATAATCGAAGGAGAGGTACGCGACAAGTCCTCCGAGTAAATCGCAGAAAAAGTCTGCCATGGTATCGGTTAGGCTCGGTTGATGATGCCCATACATCCGCGCCTCCAAAAATTCGCCCAAGGTAAATCCATCCGAAAAACTATCGAGAACATACTCAAACCACTCCCAAGCAATTCCAACGAGCGCAACGAATCCGAGAATCCAAACAAGTTTAAAAAACAGGTCGCCAAACGGGACATCCGTTCGCTTTTTAAGCGATACTTTGTCGACCCAGGAGGCAAAGAGCGCGAGAGCGACAAGCCCCATAGCAAATCCCCCTCCAAAGTGCGAAACCGCGTCAAACCAAGGAGCGATTCGATACACGCCAACCTCGATCGCAATCATATGTCCAAAAAGGACAAATAACGTAAAAAGTATCGCGTTTCTCCATTTCATATCGGTCATCATAACACATGTGCATAACCGCGGAAGTCGACTTGACGAAACAAAATTAGCACTCTATGATTATGACTGCTAACTATGATTCCAAACAACTTTACAACAAAGTCCCAGGAAGCGATCCAATTTGCCCAAATTCTCGCAAATGAGAATGGTCAGCAAGGGATTGAACCGATCCACCTTCTCGCGGCGCTTATGGCGCAGGAGGGCGGAATTGTTACGAGTATACTCCAAAAACTTTCCGTAAACCTCGTAATGCTCCGCGAGGATGTCGAAACGATTCTCGATTCCCTCCCCCGTGTTACGCATATCGAAAACGGTAGCGTTGGACAAGTACTTCTTACGCCGGATCTCGCGCGCGCTATGAAGGCCGCCTCCGACCAAGCGAAACTCTTTGGTGACGAGTATATCTCGACCGAGCACCTTCTTCTTGGAATCATGTCGAATAAAAAAATCGAGCGTCTTCTTATTACCTACAAGGTAACCGAAGAAGCGGTTCTTTCGGTTCTAAAGGAGGTACGCGGAAATCAAAAAGTAGATTCGGCAACTCCGGAAGCAAAGTTCCAGGCGCTCGAAAAATATAGCGTGAACCTAACCGAACGAGCGCGAAAAGGAAAACTCGATCCGATTATCGGGCGGGACGAGGAAATCCGACGGGTTATGCAGGTCCTTGTACGTCGTACAAAAAACAATCCTGTCCTTATCGGAGAAGCGGGAGTTGGAAAAACGGCGGTAGCGGAGGGTCTCGCAATTCGTATCGCGACGGGCGACGTTCCGGATCTTCTTCGTGATCGAGAAATCGTTTCGCTTGATCTTGGATCATTGATCGCTGGAACAAAATTCCGCGGTGAATTCGAAGAGCGGCTTAAGGCGGTTATTCGCGAAGTCGAATCCTCGAAAGGAACGATTATCCTCTTTGTTGACGAGCTCCATACACTTGTCGGCGCGGGAAAAGGAGACGAGTCCCCTATGGACGCGTCAAACCTTCTTAAACCTGCGCTCGCGCGAGGAGAGCTCCGAATGATCGGCGCAACAACAATTAAAGAATATCAACGCTATATCGAGAAGGACGCTGCGTTTGAACGACGCTTCCAACCGGTCCTTGTCGAGGAGCCGTCTCCCGCGGACGCAATCGCAATCCTTCGTGGAATTAAAGAAAAGTATGAAATCCACCACGGAGTTCGTATTAGCGATTCGGCGATTATCGCAGCGGTTGAACTTTCAAGTCGCTATATTACCGACCGACGCTTGCCGGATAAAGCGATTGATTTAATGGACGAGGCGGCGGCCGCGCTTCGAATGCAAATCGATTCGATGCCGGAAGAACTCGATCGCCTTAAGCGAGAGGAAATGCGTCTCGAAATCGAAAAGCAGTCCCTCTTAAAAGAAGAGGATGAGAAATCCAAAGCGCGTATTGTCGAGATCGAAAAAGCAATTGCCGACCTTAAAGAGCAAAGCTCCGACTTTGAACTCCGCTGGAAAAATGAAAAAGAATTGATCCAAAATATTTCGGCGCTTAAAACCGAAATCGATAAGTTAACAAACGAATCCGAAATCGAAGAGCGCCGAGGAAACCTTGAAAAGGTTGCCGAGCTTCGTTACGCGACGATTCCGAAAAAGCGCGATGCCCTCGCCGTCGCCCAAGAAGCGCTTAAAAAATTCCAAATGCAACGCGGACTTCTTAAGGAAGGAATTTCCGAAGAAGAGGTCGCGACGATTGTTGCGAGATGGACGCATATCCCGGTAAGTAAGATGCTCAAGAGCGAGATGGAAAAACTCGCGGATATGGAAACGAATCTTCGCCAACGCGTTGTCGGACAAGAAGAAGCGATTAGCGCCGTAAGTAATGCGCTTCGCCGTTCGCGTGCGGGAATCGCCGAAGAAAAACGTCCTATCGGATCGTTTGTCTTCCTCGGTCCTACGGGAGTCGGAAAAACCGAGCTCGCAAAGGCGCTCGCCGAATTTATGTTCGACGATGAAAATGCGCTTATTCGTGTCGATATGAGCGAATACATGGAGAAGCATACGGTAAGTAAAATGATCGGTTCCCCACCGGGCTACGTCGGCTACGAAGAGTCGGGTCAGTTAACCGAGAAGATTCGTCGAAATCCCTACTCGGTCGTTCTCTTTGACGAAATCGAAAAGGCGCACC
>CAZBFR010000046.1:0-5877 GCA_964491425.1 uncultured Gammaproteobacteria bacterium | reverse complement strand
TAGTATGTATCATTGTAGTCATTGTGACGCGCAGTCGCTTAAGTGGCAGGGGCGGTGCGCGGAATGTGGAAAATGGGGGACGTATGTGGACGCCGGTGGTGAAGGAACAAGTAAAAACAAAGGGGGTACGGCCGTAAAGCCGTCCCCTGTTATTTCATTAAAAGACGCGAAGGGCGCCGGCGAGAAACCGACAGCGACAGGAATTTCGGAGCTTGATCGTGTACTCTCGGGCGGGATTGTCGCGGGTTCCGTAACGCTTCTTTCGGGAGAGCCGGGAATTGGAAAGTCGACGCTCGTTGCAAAGATCGCGACGCAACTTTCGAGCGAAGCACGTCCCGCCTACTACGTTTCTGGCGAAGAAAGCGATACACAGGTCGCTATGCGCTTCGGGCGACTCGGACTTAGTCTTGACCATATCCAGTTTTCAAATGATACAGATATCAACGCGATTCTTGGGACTGCGGAAAAAATGAAACCAAGCCTTCTTATTATCGACTCGATTCAAACGATGGTCGGGGACGACGACGCGGCGGCCGGAAGTCCAAACGCCGTTCGGCGCGCGACAACGCTCTGCGTCGAGTTTGCGAAAACAACCGGGGCGCCCGTGCTTCTTATTGGCCAGGTAACAAAAGATGGGAATATCGCCGGACCGAAAACGCTCGAGCATATCGTCGATACGGTCCTTACGCTCGAGGGCGACACGCGTGGACACTACCGTATACTGCGCGCAAACAAGCACCGTTTTGGAACAACCGACGAGATTGGAATTTTTGAGATGACCCCTGCCGGCCTCTCCCCCGTCGATAATCCGTCCGCGAAGTTTCTCGAGGAGCGTCAAAATCATGCGGGGTCCGTTATTACGTGCGTCATGGAGGGCACACGTCCCCTCCTCGTCGAAATCCAGGCGCTTGTTGAAAAAAGTTATTACCCAAATCCCGTCCGGCGTACGTCGGGAATCGATTCGGGGCGCCTTCAAGTACTCGTTGCAATCGCGGGAAAAAGAGCTGGAGTTCGGCTCGGCGATCAAGATATTTATGTAAACGTCGTTGGCGGAATGAAGATTAAAGAACACGCGATCGACCTTGCGATTGTTTCCGCGATCGTCTCGGCACTAAAAGACAAAATCATGCCCGAAAAAACCGTGATCTTTGGTGAACTTGGACTCGGTGGAGAAATCCGCCATATTCCGTTCGAAGAGCGTCGTGTACTTGAAGCAAAACGCCTCGGCTATACAAATATAATCTCGCCCAAGAATGCGAAACACGTAAGCGATTTATTCAAAGAGTCCACAGGCTAGAGTTGACACACGCCGAATGTTCTGTTTCAATATAGATATCCAAGGCGTGTTAACGCCCCTGGGTAGCAAAATAATCTCCCTTTTCGGGAGTTTTATTTTTCATCCGGATTTCACATGGGCCCGTAAGGAAAAAGTATCCGCCTTGGATTGCTACCCAGGGAATGCGGGTGCAAGTCCCGTCGGGTCCACCAGTAAAAATCCGGTCCATCAAATCCCGCCAATCGGCGGGATTTTGGTTATTCTTTTTTCCCTCGCTTGTAGGCGAGGTCGGCCCGAAGCTATTGTGCGACTTACTCGAAGTGCACCTCTTCAATATAGTCGGCAATTCGGCGCGAGAGGGCCGGCCATTTTTCTAGACTCGGATCCTCGTCGAGATAGTCTTTCGCGTAATCTTTTGCAAGCGAAATCAAATCGATGTCTTTAAATGATCCAAGTTTAAATTGCTCAAATCCGCTTTGCGTCGTTCCAAAAATATCTCCCGGTCCTCGAAGTTTCAAATCTTTTTCGGCGAGTTCGAATCCGTTTTGTGAACGAGTAAGTGCAACGAGACGTTCGCGCGCAATATCGCCAAGAGCATCGCTCGGGTGTAAATAACAACGGCTCGCCTTCGCCCCTCGCCCAACGCGCCCTCGAAGCTGGTGGAGTTGCGCAAGCCCAAAACGCTCCGCTCCCTCGATAAACATCACGCTGGCGTTTGGAATATCAACACCAACTTCAACAACCGTCGTCGAAATAAGCATCTCGATTTCCCCACCGGCAAATGCGGACATCACTTCGTCCTTTTCGTCCGTTTTCATTTTTCCGTGAAGCATCGCAATTCGTCGCCCACGGAATGGCCCTTCGATAAAATGCTCGTAGGTCTCCGAAACCGACTTAACGCCGAGCGCGTCGGACTCTTCGATAAGCGGACAAACAACAAAGACCTGACTCCCCTCGTCCATTTCTCGGTTCATTTCGTCGTAGGCGTCATCCTCCATCCCACGCTCAACAAGCGTCGTTTCGATCTTCTTTCGCCCAGCCGGATACTCGTCAAGAAGCGAACGATCGAGATCGCCGTAAAGAACAAGCGCAAGCGAACGCGGAATCGGAGTCGCGGTCATAGAAAGCAAGTGCGGAATTCCGTTTGCGTCACCCTCTCGGTCCTTCAAAGCCTTTCGTTGCTTTACTCCAAACCGGTGTTGCTCGTCGACAATGATAAGCCCAAGGCGATCAAAGAGGACATTGTCCGAAAGAAGTGCATGCGTTCCAATAACAAGATCAACTTTATCATTTCGGAGCGCCTCAAGCAGTTGTTTCTTTGTCACTTCGGTACCTCCAACCCGTCGTTTAGTTCGCGTAAAAAGCGCAATCCGAAGCGCCTTTCCAAAAAGGCGATTAAGCGTATTCGCGTGTTGCTCGGCGAGAATTTCGGTCGGCGCAAGCATAGCCGTTTGCCATCCCGAAGCCGAAGCGTTCTTCGCAACGAGCGCTGCAACGACCGTCTTTCCCGTTCCGACGTCTCCCTCAAGAAGACGGTTCATCGGCTCCTCGCGCTCCATATCCCGAATAATCGCCCACACCGCTTTCTTTTGCGCGGTCGTAAGTCCAAACGGTAACCCCGCAATCGCCTCTTGTACAACTTCCTTATTAAACGGAATGCTCGGCGCAATTTGTTTCTTTAATTCCTGCCTAGCTTTTCTATGGAGAATTTGGTGGAGAAAAAATTCGTCAAACTTAAGTCGCGTTAGCGCCTTCGCTTGACGATCCATCGAATCAACAAAGTGCATCTGTCGAAGCGCGTCTTTAAGCGGAAGAAATTCATGCTTTGTACGAATCTCCTCCGGGAGCCACTCTTCAATTTCATTCACCCCACCGATCGCCTCCTCCGCAACGGCTCGTCGAAGCTTTTGCGTCATTGCCCCCGCAAGCCGATACACCGGCACAATTTTTCCCGTATGCTTCGTCGTTTTAGACTGACTTACAATTTCGTAAACCGGGTTAACAAGCGCAAGCCCATATTCCGCGTCTACCTTTCCCGCAAGCGAAACAAGCGCCCCCGTCTTAAGCGTTTTCGTTAAAAATCCTTGGTGGAACCACATCGCCTTAACCGTCCCGGTTGCGTCCTCAACAATCGCCTCGGTAATAATCATCCGAGGATTTTTGTGCCCGCGTCGATTCGAAATCGCCGTAACCGTCCCGCGCACCGTGACCTTCTGTCCCGGTTGTAATGACCCGATAGAGGTTTGCTCGGAAAGGTCGTCGTAGCGAAATGGAAAATCAAAGAGCGCGTCTTTAAGCGTTTTAAGACCGAGCCGAGCAAAATCGCTCGCCTTTTTCATCCCCACGCCCTTGATATACCGAATCTCCTTTTCAAGCGTTTTTGGCATTGAACTAGGATAGCAGACCTAGAAGAAAGTTGCAATTCTGCCCAAGATATGATAATATATTCCGTCGTTTACCCGACAAAGGAGGCTAGATGTCCTACATCATGTACACCGGTTCGGACATCTTCGGAGACGACTCGTGTGTCGAGTCCGAAGTCCCATGCCACACGCATGAGGAATTCATCCGTAAGATCGAGGCGCTCAACGCCGAACGTGCACAGTTCAAGAGGGGGCCGACACACGCGATCCTTCTCGACTACATCGGCACCGTCGCCCTGTTCTCGCTCACGACGGGAACAACGAAGTACCTCAAGCCGGACTTCTTCGCGAACCGCTACAGTGGCGCAATTCCAAGCGGAGTTCTCCACGACGTGGTCCTCGACGAGAAGCATCCGCTCCGAGGCCCGTTCGTCAAGGCCTGCTACCGTCGTCACTTCGGGAGCGGCAAGTAACAACCCCGCCAAGCTCCCCACGCCCGCGACGTCCTAGACGCTCGCGGGTTTCGCTATTTATCAAAGTCTTGATTCGACATCGAGCAAGTAATGGGTCTTTTCTCCAAAAGCACCATGCGGTCACAGATCTTAAAAATACCCCCTATTTTCATTGGCAAATTTGCACGTTTTAAAAACATCTGTGACCGCACCCCCCCCTTCCTGGCGACCGGGTATGCGCGTACACCACAAATCTTTACTAAACGCACAGACGCCCCGCCACAGTGAAGTGACGGGGCGTAGAAGTGATTGACGATACGCTATCCGTTTGAGATCAGCCTGTAGACCTCAATCTTGCGCGACAGCTCCCCACCGGTGGCATTGATCGTGTGAAAACCAAGCCCCTGGTAGAATTAGGCCATGGACAGGTTCACGATATCTCCTCCGATACCCTCGAGCTCAAACATGCGTTCGAACGCAAGGATATCCTCTTCACCAACCATGAGCACGACTTCCGCGACATTCGTAGGATCCGACGATCGTTGACGAATACTTTCGTAGAGCGCCGAGAGTCGGCCCTCAGAGAAGAAGTCGAGGACTTCGTGCTCAAGCTCGTGCATCTCGACCTCTTCCGCGATCCAGAGATTCGTGTTTTGCCGTGCCGATGAGGATGGCGCATGCTCGACGTGGCGGAGTCGATGTCCGAACTCGTGGATGAGAAGCGCCGCGAGTATCGCGTCCGGAGCCCGCAGGGCGTACATGCTCACAGCACCCAGGTCCGACGTGTAGTAGAGCGGAGACGGAAAGCGGTTCCCTCCAGCAACCACCTCATTGAACGGGACGAAGACAATACCTGGCACGGCCTCAATCCGTCGCAGATATTCCTCTACATTCCCCACCCCTCCGGCACCGACGATATCGATCGGCGCGCCCTGGTTGAGTAAACCGATACGAACGTCCACCGGCTCGGTCACGATCCGCCGAGCGAGCGGGCTAACCTCCCTCGCCCGCCCAAGAAGATCGATCACGCGCACACGATAGGCCTCCGTTTTGGCAACAACCCCAGCGGGATCTTCATCCCCTGTGAGCCAAAAATCCGACGGAGACCACGGATGCCGAGAGAAGATGAAGTGGTCGAAGCTCTGGATGTGTTCGTACACCGCCCTTCGTTCGTCACGAGGAGAGAAGCCAACATTCGGACTCCGCTCCTCCCGGCTCAACTCGCGATCGGCGGGCGGCGGCTGGTTCTTGTGGTAGGTGTACGCAAGCACCGGAGCGAAGATCAACACGATCATGGCAAGGATCATACCGAGTCCACGAATCGTGGAGACAGGTTTGACTTCTGACATGGAACCTCCTAGTCCAAATTTGGACCAAGCAAAGTACCATTCATAGCCAAAAAAGTCAAAAACATATGACCCCGCTATACTCAAATCAAAAGACGCCCCGGTAAGGGAGCGCCTATTGGCGGAGAGGGCGGGATTCGAACCCGCGAGGGGTTTTACCCCCTGCCACGTTAGCAATGTGGTGCCTTCGGCCACTCGGCCACCTCTCCATTTGTAGGCCTAGTCTAGCGTATCCACTACGAAAGTTCAAGCGGCCCCTGTCTATGATATACTAGAGCTATGGCAACTACGGAGGATCAAAACCAACCGCAAATTGAACTTGGGGACGAAGTCCTCTCGTTTGAGACGTGGAATCGCCCGCCGAATGAGCGAGGGGTGTATTGGTATTTAATCACCTCTACGATCGGTATCGCCCTTATCGCCTACTGTATCTTTACCGA
>CAZBFR010000045.1:0-5917 GCA_964491425.1 uncultured Gammaproteobacteria bacterium | reverse complement strand
CCAGATAATAAGAAACGGAATGCGGATCATGTGTGCCTCCAAAGGCGGTGGGATGAATTCCCGTCAAAGTGCACGAATCGTCATGCATTTTGACGGGTCCGGAAGTGAGTTCACTTCCGGCACGTTCGACCAGCGGGTAGCGCTAGAGAAGCGCACTCCGCCGATCGATCTTGAGACGATCCTGCCGACTCATGCGACTGGACCGGTAGCGACCCTCGAGCGTGAACCGCTTGATGCCCTCGTCACCCCCCTGACGCGCGATGAACGCGCCGAGGGTGGTCGACTCCCGCAAGGGTCCGACGAACTCGTCATCGTACCGCTCCGAGACGAACGAGTCGTCCACACGCTCCTCGACGACCAGATAGTCGTCGAGGCGGGTGAGGTCGATCACGACCGAGCTCGTCTCGCGGACGAGGACAAAAACCTCCTCGACCTCTTCCCCGAGTCCGCTGCTCTTGGCGAGCAGGTCCTCGATCTCCGAGCCGTACACGACGTGCACGGTGCCGAGGTCGGTGGTCACAATGAGGTGCCGTGGGGTCTCGACCTTCTCGGACGAGAACCGGTGAGGGAGGGGGTCGTTGTCACCGCACAGCTCCGCGTATTCGATGAGGTCCTCGGGAGAGAACTCTTCGATCAGACGGAATCCGTTGGGCTTGACGCCCTCGTGATCATCGAAGAGGTGCTCGGCTTCGACCACGGCGTGTGCGCCGGGGACGGTGGTCCCGTCCTCGTTGAAAAACAGCAAGGCTGCCATGGTGGCCTCCTGGGGGTGGGAGAGAACGCCGCATTTCGAAGTGAAATACGACGCTTAAGAATAGCACAAAAACGCCGTTTTGTCAATGTGATATAATGGTTATCTATGAGAAAAAGCCTTATTTTTCCCGTGTTTTTAGGGGTATTGTTTTTCGGATTTGCTGGGGATACGAACGCTTTTACCTTTAATCCGAACTATATCCTTTCGGATTCGGAGCTTGTGGATTCGGACGCCCTTAACCTTGGTCAAATTCAATCTATTCTTAACCGCGGGGCGCTTGGGTCGAAAATCCTCGAGGATCACACCGGCGCGAAACGAACCGCCGCGGAAATTATTTGGCTTACGAGCTTAAACGTTGGGATCAATCCGAAGTTTCTTCTCGTCCTACTCCAAAAGGAGCAGAGTCTTGTTATGGACGATTCGCCGACCGAGCGCCAACTCGATTGGGCAACCGGATACGCGGTTTGCGATAGCTGTAGTAAGGATGATCCTGCAATTCAACGCTGGAAGGGATTTGGAAAACAAGTGAATAGCGCAGCGCTCCAATTCGTCGACGGCTACCTTGAAGACATTGAAAGCAAGGGAACAACGCAGGGTAAGTATGGACCAGGAGTCGAAGTCGAGATCAATAACGAAATTGTCGTTCCGCAAAACGCAGCAACGGCCGCGCTCTACGCCTATACGCCACATATCGAAGGAAACCGAAATTTTGCGATGATTTGGGAGGATTGGTTTGGGGTAAACCATATCACTGGAACGCTTCTTAAGGGTGCTTCAAGCCCCGACGTGTATCTTATTCAGTACGGAATGAAGCGTCATATTACGTCTTGGAGCGCCTTCGTTTCTCGCTTTAACCCGGGTCTCATCGTCGAAGTTCCAGATACCGTTCTTGAGAACTATGAAACAGGCCGACCGATTTCGTTTCCAAACTACGCGCTTCTTAAGACGAAAAATGATACCCGCTATCTTCTCGTAAACGATACCCTTCGTCCGTTTGAGAGTAACGAAGTCTATCGCTCGATCGGATTTGTTGAAGATGAACTAATCGACGTTGGCGAAGATGAACTTACCGGATTTGAGATCGGAGAAATGATCACAATGAAAACAAAGGACCCACAAGGAAAACTTCTTCAGCTTTCGACAACGGGAGCGGTCTTCTTTATCGAAAACGGAAAGCGTCACCCGATTATTGATAAGTCGATTTTAACCGCAAGGTTTAAGGGGGCCCCGCTTACTCGTGCAACGCCGGTTGAGGTCGAGCAATATCGGGAAGGAAACGCTTTAACGATGCCGGACGGCGCGCTTATAAAAGGTGCTGACGGAACGATCTACATGATCTCCGAACAACTTAAGCGTCCGTTTGAGAGTCTCTCGGTATTTACCTCTCTCGGCTTTGAAGAAGCCGATATTCTTACCGTTCCGCAAACCGTCCTTGATATCCATGTTACCGGAACCGCAATCTCCTCCGACCTATGATCGTTTTCGCCGGCGTCACTCCACACTCTCCCCTTCTTCTTCCGCAAATAAATCCGGAGGGGATGCATGCCGTTCTACAAACGGTGGACGCGATGCGTGAGTTTGCCCTCGAACTCTACGCCGCGAAACCGGATACGATTCTCCTTCTAAGCGAGCACCCGTATCTTTACTCCGATAGTTTTTCGATCAACCTCCACGCCCCGATTCGTTTCGATTTGTCCGAGTTTGGCGTGCTCGACTACCCGCTCGTTTTTCCTCCCGATACCCTTCTCGCCGACCGAACGCAACGCTCGCTTCGGCAAGAAGAGATACGACTAACGATGACGAGCGATATCCTCCACTACGCAAGCGCCGTTCCGCTTTCCTATATCGCGGAAGTATTGCCCGATGTTCAAATTCTCCCGATTACGTATAGCGAACTTGATGAAAAAGAACATTTTATTTTCGGGCAGGCTCTTCAAGAGGCGATTTTCCATTCAAACCGACGCGTCGCGATTATTGCGTCCGGAGATCTTTCTCATCGCGTTAAAAAAGAGTCCCCTTCCGGGTTCCACGAATCCGGTCCTCTCTTTGACACGCGCATGCAAGAAATTCTTATCGAACGAAGCTCCGCCGGTCTTCTCTCGCTCGATCCTGAACTACGAAAAACAGCGGAAGACCACTGCTATCGTCAATGGCTTATGCTCTTTGGAGCGCTCGACGGCGTCGCAACGTCGACCTCGATTCTTTCCTACGAGGCGCCTGTCGGAGTCGGCTATCTTGTCGCTACCCTGATGCCAAATTAGTATGATCGCCCACGTCTACCCGGTTCTCCGGCTTCCTAGGAGATTCGATGTTTTTGATTATGCGATTCCGGATGGACTCTCGGTATCGGTTGGCGACCTCGTAACAATTCCGTTCCGGGGAAAGCGCGTACTTGGGGTCGTTCAACGTGTCGTAAAGACAAGTGCAATTAAACGGCTGTCCAAAGTAGAGTCCGTCGTTACAAAAAGATGCTACCGTGTCTCGGATCTTGAACGGATTAAAAAAATCGCGAGCGCGATTATTACAACACCGTCTCAACTCTATTATTTTCTTCTTCATGATTTTAGTCCGATTGAGCCCAAAGGTACGGTTCATTCTTCAGCGAAACTTCGCCTTACACTTAATAAAAACGATGCCGAGGTTATTACCAAGTCACTAAAGGATCGGGCGGTCGATTTCGCGCAACTCTCGCTCGAGGGTCAAATTGCTCTTGCACACCAAGCGTCCAAACTTGGAAGAACGCTTATTATCGCTCCAAACCCTCGGCTTGCGGACCGCGTTAGCGCGATCCTAGGGATTCCCTGCCTTACCTCGAAGACCCCGAGAGCAAAGAAACGAGAAACGATGAGTCGTTGGTTCCGCGATGAAATACATTCTCTTGTGACAACGCGTCTTGGAACACTTCTTCCGGCGCGTACGACAAAATTTGCCATCGTCTTAAACAGCACGAGCGACGACTACGAATACCTCGAGCGCAATCCTCGTTTTCTCGCCCCTCTTTCCGCGTCCCTTCTAAGAAGCCAGGGTGTTCGAGTTATCGAAACCGACGCGTTCCCCTCACTTCTTTCAAGTACGCCCGTACTCCAATCTCCGCCCAGGGTAAAGATCATTCCATTAAAAGAAGTCGGCGAAAAAACCGCCCACCCACTTCTCTCCGAAGCGGTCCTCGAACAAACAAAAGAGGCTTTACAAAGCGGAAAAAGCGTGCTATATTTCCTCAACCGTAATCAAGAAATGGATGCGGAAAAGTCGAGTACAACGGTACTCTCGACCCTAAAAACCCTCTTCGGAAAAACGATCGTCGGCGAGATAAACGAGAAAAAACAAGAGACGACAAAACCGCTCGTTCTCGCAACCGATAGTTTCTTCCGAACGGCTTACGAACCCTTCGAGAAGCAAACCGATCTTGTTGTCGATTTGTTCCCAGACCTCGCACTTCAAAACACCGATATTGGCGGTACCGAAAACCGCGCGCGACGTCTCTACCAAATCATTTCGTTTGCCCGTGCACAAAACGCTCCTTGCCTTGTTCAAAGCTATCAGCCCTCCTATTATCTTTCGATGCTCGAGACAACGACTTTTCTCTCCGATCTTCGAGAAACTCGACTTCGCTATAAAATGGCCCCATTCTCGCGTACGTACACGATTACACAGCCGGATGGATCCTCGACCGTAGTAACAACGACGGAAGAAACTGATCTAGAGGAGCGAAAATCATTGTATACTTTAGACGACGCGATTATTATCGAATCAAATCTCCCAACCTATGACACGCCGACGCGTTCTCCATAATCCAGATCCCGAACTTCGCGAAAAATCGCGCCCTCTTTCGATTTCCGAAATTACGAGCGAAGAAATGCGTGCGCTTGTCGCCGATATGAAAGAAACGATGAAGCTCGAAAACGGCGTCGGACTCGCAGCCCCACAAATCAACCAAAAAATTCGCCTTATCGTCGCGCAAACCCCGCGAGGAGTAAAAGCATTTTTCAATCCGGTTATTACGAAGCGCTCGGAGAAAATGGTCGATAGCGAAGAAGGATGTCTTTCCGTTCCGGGAATCTTTGGCGTCGTAGAGCGTCACAAAGCAATCACCGCAACGGCAATTAACGAAAAAGGAGAGGAAGAAACGATTAAAACTGGTGGTCTTCTCTCGGTCATTTTTCAACATGAAATCGATCACCTTGACGGGATTCTCTTTATCGACCGTGCCCACAGTCTCCACGAACTTACAAAAGAAAAAGAGGAGTCAATCCTATGACACGAATCGTTTTCTTTGGGACTCCAGATTTTGCCGTACCTTTTCTTTCGGCGCTCATTAACGACAAGGAACTAGAGGTCGCCCTCGTCGTTACCCAGTCTGCGAAGCCCCAGGGTCGCAAGCAGCTCCTTATCCCTTCGCCAGTTGAACTTGAAGCGGTCAAGCACGGCATACCGGTTACCGCGCCCGGGAATCTAAAGGACGAAAACTTTAATCACATGCTCCGCACGCTCAACCCCGATTTATTTGTCGTTTTCGCGTACGGAAAGATTCTTCCGGCCGCAACGCTCGCGATTCCGAAACTCGGGGCAATTAACGTTCACCCGTCACTCCTTCCAAAATGGCGCGGACCAACTCCAAAACAAGCCGCAATCGCCGCTCGTGAAAATGAAACGGGTATCTCAATTATCGTCATGGACGAAAAAATGGACCATGGCCCAATTTTGCGTCAGATTCGATTTCCACTCGCTTCTAATGCGACCTACAAAGCCCTTGAGGCGCAGGTTGCCGATGTCGGCCCCCCTCTTCTCGTTGAAGCAATTCGCGATCTTCTTTCGGGCTCTACGGGCACTCCACAAAACGACACGGAGGCGACTTTTTGTAAACTTTTGAGCAAACAGGATGCTAAGGTTAACTGGACCGAATCTGCCGAAACGATCGACGCGAAGCGCCGAGCCTACGAGCGCTTTCCGGGAATTTTTACCCACTTCGGATCAAGCACGGTTCGCATTCTCGACACACGCCTTGCGGAGATGACCTTAACGCCCGGTGAAATTCTCGTCGAAAACGGCCGACTGTTTATCGGCACGGGTTCAACGGCTCTCGAAATTCTCTCGCTTCAACCGGCAGGGAAAAAACCAATGTCCACCTCCGCCTTCTTAAACGGCAACCCATCGCTTCCAAAA
>CAZBFR010000044.1:0-6193 GCA_964491425.1 uncultured Gammaproteobacteria bacterium | reverse complement strand
CTCGACCTGGGCGCCATCTTCTTGGCTGCAGTTTCCCGTGAACATGACAAACAAATTCCCGCCTTTTCGGCGGGTCTTTTGTTTTATTCTACGATTTCGAGGTCCGTAGGGACGTCTTCGACGGCGAGAGGCTGTTCGGTTGATCCCGAGGCGTTTGGCGCGACCCCAACGAGACAGATTCGAGGCATCGAGCGGTAAGTCGAGGTGTAGGTTTTTTTGTGCTCCGTACCGTCGGCGTACTTTACGATATAGTCGAAACTTGTTGTCGCTCCGGCGTGTGGGGCTTGGCATCGTTCAACGCCTGGAGCGAGGTCGGTCGTTTCTTTATATTGTGTTGGGCCGTAGCCACTCCAAGAAAGGACTTGTGGCGGGGTGTAGCTCGCTTCGCGACCGTCCGAGGTCCCCCAGAAGGTAAAGACGAGTTCACTTCGCGTCATATCCATCTCGGTTTGGAGGAGGATGTGGTGATCGGTGTCATTTGTAAACTTGAAGTCTGGGGCAGGGTCGTAGATTGTCGCGTCGCTTCCCGGATTGCCATTTTGTGGGTCGCCGTAGTAGGAAATTACGAGCGAGTGATTTCGACGTTCGTCGATTTGGAGACCTGAGAGCATTGCCGCGCGGAAGGTTGTCGTTCCGATTTGGCAAAGTCCTCCTCCGATTTCCGGTTTAATTTCGTCGCCTTTGATTACGAGTTCCGGAAGGTAGCCATCGGCTACCGTAAATGGTCCAAGCTCTTCGACGAGCGAGATTGTTTCACCCGGCTCGATTAAGAGACCGTTGAGTTTGTTCGCACCGTGGGTAATGTTTTTAATACGATTTGAAGGCGAACCCTTAAACGTTGAGATTCCAACTCCGAGCACTTCGCGAATTCCTAGATCATTTACCTCTTCGGTTGGGATTTCCGGGGCGACGACCGAGTATGCGAGAGGAATCGTTCGCTCCTCCTTTAACGCTTCGTCGATAATACGTCTCGTTGTTTCCGCTTCGTTGAGCGATACTCCGTCGATGCTTCCCTGGAATTCCGTTACGCGACCGTTCGCCATTTCGAATTTCGCATTTTGTGGGGCCTCGTCGATCGCTTCGCGAAGCGAGTCAATATAGGCGTCGTAGGCCTCTCCGCCAAGTGTTAAGCGAACGAGCTTGTCGGACTTTTCCGGAACGAGGAAATTCATTAACTGCGCCTCGGTAAGGGAGAAGGTATAAGGTCGTTCGGCTGGAGACGTATAGGTAAGCGTATACGGAGCGTTCTCAAGGATACGAACTACGCCATTTGTTTGGGTAAGCGCATCTTCTTCAGAAATTGGAGTTTCCGAAGGGATGAGCGAGATCGATTTTGGCATAAGCGAAAGATCCTTCGCGTCGCGTCGAAGCTCGATAAGGAAGGCGCTTGTATCAAGAACCATCCCTGTCTTTCCAACAACGGCTCCAATTTCATAGGAGTCACCGGATTTTTCGATTGTGTACGTCGTTGGGGCAGGCGGGGTTTCAAGATCTCCGAATTCGTCTTCGAGGGCGTTAAGGAGAGGCTCTTCGAGGATTGTTACATCGGAATAAAGCGCACGATCCGCGAAAAGAAGGATAATCGGGGAAAGAAGATCGACGGATGGGTCTCCGGATCGGCCTATTTTATACGCTAATTCCGCGGATGTTGCGTTATCGACGTAGAGAAGATCCGAAATTAAGTCGGGATCGGTCGAGCCGGTCGGGCGTAGGTTAATCGTTTCCGTTTCGCCGTCTACGGTAACGGAAAGTCCCGCGTCCATCATTGCGTCAAAGCGTTTTTGTAGTCGCTCTTGCGCTTCAACGGCTGTAAGTCCACCGACAGGGACTTCGTTAATCGTAATATTTGGATAAATACGTCCTTCGTAGAGTTTTAGGTAAAAAAGTATCGCGCCTGTAAGGACGAGAGCGAGAAGTACCGCGAGACTAACGGTGATAACGGCGGATTTTTTGTTGAGAAGGGCGCGCATATTAATAGCTATGAATTTTAACCTGCATTTCTCCGCGAAGTTTCGGGAGGGTTAGGGTAAGGATACCATGTTCGAAGTGGGCAACGGCGCCCTCTGGGTTAACGTGGTGAGGGAGAATGACCGAACGGGAGAATGGACCCCAAAAACATTCGTGGAAATGGACCGTTGCATCGTCTTGGAGTTCTGGAATCTCGCGCTCCCCGCGGATTGTTACAACATCGTTCGTTGTATGGATTTCGAGGCGATCGGGCGCGACTCCAGCGATCGCGGAGCGAATAATAATCTGCTCGCGGGTTTCGATTACGTCGACCGCGAGTTGACCCTCGTCTTTTGAGGAATCGAAGAAAAAATCAGGCGTTGTCATGTGGTTCAAGGTCAAGGCGACGAATATACTCGTACATTGGTCCAAGAAGCGATCCAAGAGCAATCGACCAGATTAGTAGATCGCCCGGCACGCCAAGAATAAGCGATGGACTTTCGGCGAAGGCTTTTGTTCCGAGGTCACTCGCAAGGAGTTGCGCGATAAGCGCGGTAAAAAAGGCGACGCTTGCGGTCAAGAGGGCGCTTGCGAGGCAGTCGGCGAGAAGGTCGTGACGTTTTGCGATCATGTAAAACGAGGTTGCAACTGCCGCAAGGACGAGCGAAGTTCCTGGGTGTTCCGGAAGGATATAGCGGAAAAAGATATGAAGCCAAGCAAAGGCGAGAAAGAGACCGAGAAGGCGAAGAAGCCAAGATTCAACCGTGATTCGATCAAAACGGCGGAATTCAAGGCGCGGAAAGGTCTGGTAATGCTTTCCAAAAATGGCATGAAAAATAACAGCCGCGATTCCAGAAAGGAGAAAGGCGATTGCAATATGGGGAACGGTAATCGCGTCAAAAGAAACAGTCAGCGCAGGGGCGAAACGACCAACAAAAGGAAACGAAATCGGAAGAAGAAGGAGCGAAAGAGCGCTCATCACGACCATCTCTTTACGCGTATCCGTCTTCATCACAAAGAGGACTCCAAAGATTCCCGCAAGAAGGAGAATAAAGACAAGTTCACCGACGGAGGTAATCCCCATATGGCTGTATTATACTCTATGGTGGAGCGGAAGAACATGGTAAAAGGGGTGGGTATGGGAATAAGTCGGCGAATTTTTTCCGGTGCGGCGCGCGAGATGGGGCGTCACCCCGCGATTCTTCTTTTTTCGGTGCTTGTTGCCGGCTTTTTCTTTTGGATCATGATGATGATAGTCGTTTGGACGACCCCGGGAGCGACGCTTCTTTTCCATTTATCGATTCTTGACCCGGCGATTATTGTTTTTGTTGCCCTCCTTGCCCTTCTTAACGGCTTACTTGTTGGAATGCAGATCGTTTTGCAGATGAAAAAAGTCGAAGCGAAACGAAAGCTCGAGCGGTCGGCGACGGCCGGGTCGGTTTTTCTCTCCCTTCTTGCTTCAAGTATCGCTTGCACTGCTTGCTACTCCTCGGTCCTCGCGTTTTTCGGTCTTGGACTTTCAACAGCGGTCTATCACGCCCGCTTTTATCTACTAACCGGAGCGTTTCTTCTATCAATGTACGCGTTTTATCATACGTCAAAAGCAATTTCCGGCTATTGCGACCTCTGCGTTCTCCCGAAAAAATGATATAGTGGGGTCATATGGCGATCCCTCAAATGAAATATCACGCTCACACAGCAAAATGGTTTTTTCTTGTCCTTTTCGTTGGCGTTCTACTTCTTGCTTGGCAAATTACGGAGCCCTTTATCCTCGCACTTGTGACCGCGGGGATTGCCGGAGTGATTCTTGCGCCGGCGGATCGATTTCTTGTTCGTTTTCTTAAGTACCGTCGACTTTCGGCTTTTGCGCTTATCGCGGGGTTTCTTTCGGTTGTTCTTGTTCCGCTTATTATTTTCGTTGCGGTGATTATTAGTCAGGCGACCGACGCGGTAAGGTGGGTTGAGGAGGGAAATGCTCTCGAGCAGATTACGATTTTACAAAATGCTCCGTTTGTCGAGAAGCTTCCCGCGAGCGTTATCGCGCGGATTGAGTCGATTAATCTTGAGCAGGCGGGAATAGAGGCTGGAACTTGGATCGTTTCGCGCCTTGACGACGCGTTTGCAAAAAGTCTCGGGTTTATCTTCCAAACGTTTATTTTCCTTACGGCCCTCTACTTCTTCCTAATAAACCGAGAGCGTATTTATCAGTATGCCGTTGATATCAGCCCGTTTAAAGATGGGCTCGATCGGGAGATTTTACAAAAGATTGTTGGAACGATACGAACGGTGTTTTTCGGGGCGCTTACCGTTGCCGTAATTCAAGGCATTGTTGCAACGATTGGGCTTACGATTGCAGGAATTCCCGGAGCGGTCCTTTGGGGGGCGCTTGCGGTTATCGCATCCCAAGTTCCGATTCTTGGTGTTTCGCTTATTATGGCGCCATCGGTTATCTACCTTGTTGTAAACGGTGAGTACGGACTCGCGATCTTTCTCGCCTCGTGGGCGACGTTCTGCGTTGGAGGTGCGGACTATTTCCTTACACCAAAGCTTCTTGGCGGGCGAACGAAGATGCCGGAAATCCTTGTTCTTATTTTTCTTCTCGGTGGTCTTCGACTTTTTGGGCCGATCGGATTTATTATCGGTCCGACGGTTCTTGCGGGACTTATTGTTCTTATCGATTTGTATCGCGGAGGTTTTCTCGATCATAGCGCGTCGTCTCGTCTTACCTAGCTATGAAACGATTTAAGACGAGCGTTTTTCTCTTTCGACGGGATTTACGCCTCGTTGATAATACCGGGTTAAACGAAGCACTTTTGCAGTCAGAGAAGGTTATTCCGGTATTTCTTTTTGACGATAGGCAAGTAGGGAAGAAGAATCGGTATTTCGGAGAGCCGGCGTATCAATTTCTTCTCGAGTCATTAGACGATTTAGACTCGGCCTTACATAAGGATTCGGGTCAGCTTACCTACCTTAAGGGGATTGGCGATAAACGACTCCTCTCATTTATAAAAAAAGAACGGGTTGAGGCTGTGTTTGGAAATCGCGATTATACGCCTTTCGCCCGCGCTCGCGACGAGGCGATCGGACGCGCGCTCGCGCACGAAGAGATTCCATTTCTTCTCTTTGAGGACGCGCTCCTTACCTCGCCGGACCTTATTAAAAACGGGTCGGGGAAACCGTATCTTGTCTATTCCGCATTTTTTAAACGAGCTTCGCAAGAGGATGTCCCTTCTCCTTCGCGTCTTGCGAGTGGAAAATGGAAAACGACAACCGGAGACATGACCTTAAAAGACGCCTACAAGTTTCTTTCTCGTAAGCGGTCACTTCGGTTTATCGGTGGGCGAGAAGAGGGGAAAAAGCGCCTAGCGGGACTCAAGCGTTTACGAAACTATAAAGAACGGAGGGATTTTCCAGGTCTTTCCGCAACGAGTGGTCTTTCCGCCTACCACAAATTTGGCGCTATCTCGATTCGCGAAACCTACGCAGTTGCAAAGCGAGAGGGTCTAGGCCAAGCCTTCCTTAAGGAGCTTTACTGGCGCGATTTCTTTACGCATATCGCTTGGCATTATCCTCACGTCTTCAAGGGAAGCTTCTACCCTCGCTTTGACGCGCTTGAGTGGCCGGGAACGCGAAGTGATTTTCGGGCGTTTACGAGGGGTTACACGGGGTTCCCGATTGTTGACGCGGGGATTCGTGAGCTTCTTACGACAGGGATTATGCATAACCGGGTACGGATGATTGTCGCGTCCTTTCTCGTAAAAGATCTCCACCTTTCGTGGCGAGACGGGGAACGATTTTTCGCCGAGCACCTAATCGACTATGATCCTGCCGTGAATAATGGAAATTGGCAGTGGGTGGCGGGAACGGGCGTCGACGCTCAGCCCTACTTCCGTGTCTTTAATCCGTGGCTCCAGGGGGCGAAGTTTGATAAAGACGCCGAGTATATTAAGACCTATGTTCCGGAGCTAAAGGACGTTCCTCCTTCCGCGATCCATGCTTGGGACGAATCGTACACCGATTATCCAGACGCTTCCTATCGCCCGCCGATGGTTAATCATAAAGTTGAAGCAAAGCGAGCGAAAGCCCTTTTTGACGCGACGGCTTGATATTGACAGAATTCACTATTTCTCGTATCATTTTCGCACAAACTGGCTCGAAAAATAGCAACGGCCCCATCGTCTAACGGTTAGGACGCCAGGTTTTCATCCTGGTAACAGGAGTTCGATTCTCCTTGGGGTCACCAAAA
>CAZBFR010000043.1:0-6485 GCA_964491425.1 uncultured Gammaproteobacteria bacterium | reverse complement strand
GAGCCGACAGATTTGGAATCTGCCGATTGAATGGTACGACCTATGTCATAGCATTTAATCGATAGATTTGAGTCGGGGCGCCTCAGAACACTGGAGTTCCAGTATTCCGAGGCACCCCTGACGCGTCGCGATTCGACTTGACGCCTACTGCGCCGTGGTCGAACCGGACTTGCGGACGATGGGAAAGCGAACCGCGATCCCGCCGCCCAGCACCACCGCCGAGGAACGACCGAGTTTCCGATCGTTGCCGACGAGCGACCAAGCCGGTCCACCGCCGTAGCCGACCGTCCCGTACAGGGCGACCGGGGCGGCGTCGGGGCGAAAGCCGAGGTAGAGCGCGGGGGTTACCCGCGTATCGATCCCGTAACCTCCGTCCGTCGCGCGTTCGGTGAACCCGTGCACGAGCTGACCGACGCGGACCTCGCCTCCAACCTCGAACCCCTTGGGGATGAGGATGGAGGCGCGCCCGCCGACCGACCAGCTCACGAGCCCGGCGTAGCCGACTCCCGTGGACAGAACGATGTCACCGGCGACGCCGACCTCGTCGGGACGGCCGAAGCCCTGCCCGATCGAGAGCCCGACGCCCCCAGTGTTCACCATGCCCGCACGCACGCCTTCGACCGGGGTTCCGAGATCCGACTGGACCTCGATCCCGAGCGTGAAGCGACGTCCGCGCTTGAGGTCCGCGATGTCCGCCTCCGCACGTTCGACCCCGGCCTTGAGAGCCGCGGTGTCCGCGTGGAGCTGGAGGACGTAGGCTTCGAGACCCGACTGGGTCGTCTGCCAACGCCGAAGCGCCTCTCCGACCTGGACCGGATCACGGGAGTCGATCCCGAACAGGATCTCCCGGATCACGCCCTGGTGGCGCTCGACCTGCTCGAGCCGATCCGCGACGGTGCCCGAGGTGGGCGGGGTCGCGGGGTCGGTCGGCGGGTTCGTGTTGGTCGGGGTCGGAGCGGTCGTCGTGGTCGTCGTCGTTCCGTTCGCCGCCTCGAGGGCGGTGACGCGGAGGGCGAGGGCCTCGATCTCCCGCTTCCGGGTGTCGATCCGGCCGTTGAGCCGGGTGACGTCCATGCGGGCCGCGAGGACCTCCTCGAGAGCCTGCGCCGCGGTCTGATCGACCCGGCTGAGCTGGTCGCCCGACCGGGGGGCCGCGGGGGCGCCGGTCGGGGCCGGGGTCGGAGCGGACTGCGCGAACGCAGAACCTCCGAATCCAAATGCAAGGTAACAAGCGAGAGCACGCATTGGAGCCTCCTAGGCTTTTGTGTTTCTTGTTGCCGTGCGCTGACTGCATATCTTCGCCGAAGCGAGGGGATGCCGCCAGCGCGTTGCGACAATCCTTTGACTCGGCATCTAAAAGTCGGAGGGGAGCTTAAAGATACCGGGTCGAAGGATTGCCGCAGGCTTGAAAGAACGACATATATTTATAGCATTTTTTATCGATTTTGTCAATAGAACCCCCTTCTTGACAAAAAATAGCCCAGTGGGCTAAAGTTCGGTCAACAAGTCCCCTTTTTGGGCTTTTTCCTGAAACTTGTGACACCTCCTCCTTGTCGCAATGGATGGGAAATGCCCCAAAAGGGGATTTTTATGTCCAAGAAGCGGTCAAAAAGAGGGCTAAAAGCAAGGTTGTGCTAACGAAAAGATAGCGTTTTAGAAGGCTACCCGAGAGCTTATCGAGGAGATGAATACGGGTAATTCCAAGATATAGATAGAAGAAAATCGTAAAAACGGCGGAATTTACGAGGAAAAAGGTCGGGAGCATTGTGACCGAAAGATAGACTTCCGTAAGGAGAATAGCCCCTACAAAGGCGAATACCCTCCCCTTTTCGGGTACAATCTTACTTACCCAAAATACCCCTTCAATCGCAAAAAGAATGATCCAAAAGACGACAAGGGCCGGAATCCAAACCGGAAGAAGAAGGAAAAGCTGTACCGCGTAGGTTCCTGCGGTAAAGAAGAACATTCCGGTAAGAAAGAGAATGAACGAGAGATATTCGAGCGCATAGGCCTGATAGGAGCTCGGGAGATGATAGAAGGCAAATAGATTTTCGGCGTAAAGCCAGACTCCAAGCGTTACAACAACCCCAAGAAGAAGCTTGATCGCGGTAAATTCGAGGAAGAGGAAAAAAAGGAGCGAGGCAAGGAGGAAGAAAAGCGGTGTAAGGAAAAAGGTCCAAAACGCGGTTGTTTGCGGTTTCCATTCGATAAACCAGTCAAAAAAGATCACCGCGGGAATCGACGCGAGAACGATATGCCAAAGTTTTACCTCGCTCCCAAAGTAAACCGCGCTCGCGACAATACAAGCGGAAACAAACAAGACGTAAAGCCAAAACCCAAACGTTTGCTTTTTCCACTGTAGGAGTCGCGCAAAAAGAATCGCGATTAAAACAACAAATCCGAGAACGACCCCGATATGAACCGATTCCGCAAATTCGAGGATCAAATAGAGGACAAGGGTCGCAAGTCCAATCGCAAGTGAATTAATTCGGTAGAGTAAAATCACAGCGGGGTAACGACAAATGGATAAAGCGTCTTTATCGTTGTGATCACCGGTTCGAGGTCTGCCCCACCCTGGATTCCATTTCCGATAAGAAGGACGATCGTTAGGTGTGCATCCGTGTACTCTTTCGGCACCTCTTGAACGCGTAGAGCGTCGAAGAGTTGCCCGGCATTTTTATTCTCCTCGTAGGTTGAGAACATTTTTTGTACGGCAAGTTCGTAGCCTACTTTTGTAATCGGGAGCGACTCGGATAACGGCGTTTGCTCGGTCGGTTTCGGCTCGCGGTTATACTCGATCGCGACAATAGCAAACAAGAGAATGAACGTGAGGCCGATTAAGATATGAGGAAACCAAGATCGGTGCATATTAGTCTTTCATTGCGTACCACTCTTTTATCACGACTCCAAGAATCATTGTAAGCGGAATTGCAAGAAGTGAACCGATCGCCCCAGCGATAATCGAATGATAGAGTAAAATTCCAACCTCGAACCCAACCGCTACGGCGATAATCGTAAATACCGGCGAAATCCCCCCTACCCGCTTAAAGACATTCGGGGTAATAACATGGTTTTCAAGTTGTTGGATAATAAAGAATCCGACGGCGGTTGCCCCGGCGAGCGGGAGCGAAACGGTCGAAGCGACAAGCGTTGCGATAAGTCCCGCAACGTTTGGCCCAAGAAACGGGATAATTTCGAGAAATCCTCCAATGAGCGCGAGAAGAAGCGCGAACGGAACGTCGAGTATTGTAAGGACGAGATAGTCGAGGGCGAAGATAATGACCATGATCAAAATCTGCCCTCGAAGCCAGGCGCTAACTTGAACCTGCACCTTCGGAACGAGCATGAACAAAAATTGTTTCCAACGCTTCGGGAAGTTAATTTCGTCGATCCCCTTTCGAATCGACGAGCGCTCGAGGACAAGGTACAGCGCGAGAACCATGACAATAATAATCGTTAACGCCCCTCCAAAAGCCGAACTTACAAGACCCCCGAGATAGCTCGCAAGATCAAGAATATTTCCACTCGTTACCCCCTGGCTCGAAAGAATTGTCGCAATTTCGGAAAAATCTTCTTTAAAAATCGCTCCCGAGGTTACGTTTTCGATAATCGGATACTCGGCGAGAAAAGCCGTTAACGGTTCATTATACTGCTCGGCAAGCTCCGTAATTTGACGGGCAAGCGACGGAAGAACAAGGGCGGAAAGAAGAACGAGAAGCCCGATCCCGACGAGGTACGTAAGTACAACCGAAACAGCCATAGGAACACGGTAGCGCGCGAAATACCGCGCCGTCGGCTCAACGAGCGCCGCAAGAATAAGCGAAGCAAACACAACGATCGCGACGTTCTTTAGGAAGTAGAGCGCCCCTAAAAGGAGGATAATCCCGAAAACAATGAACACCTGACCCCCCGTCTTTTCTCGACTTACCATATGAAACTAGTATAACATATGGAGCAGAAGCTATGAAAACGCTTGCGATAAACAAACACGCGAAGTCCGATTACGAAATCCTCTCACTCCACGAGGGTGGATTAGTTTTAACCGGAGCCGAAGTAAAGTCCGCAAAACTTGGTCATATCCAGCTCAAAGGAAGCTTTCTTTCGATCGACGGGGGCGAATTAGTCGTTAAAAACATGTTTATTGCCCGCTACGCGCCGGCTGGCCCCGAAGCTCCCCACGACGAAACGCGCACACGAAAAGTCCTCGTCCACGCGTCGGAACTTCGCCAATTTATCGGAAAAAAGCAGGCCGAAGGATTGACATTAGTGCCTATTCGCGTGTATACTAAACGCAGTTTGGTAAAGCTTGAGTTTGCGGTTGCAAAGGGAAAAAAGCAGTACGAAAAGCGTGAAACCATTAAAAAACGAGATCTAGACCGACGACTCCGCCGAGGACTCGATTAGTCGACGCTCCCCGCTTATCCTTTTACGAGGCTAAACGGGGCCCGTCGGGATTCGACGGCAAAGGTTCCTTTCTAAAGATCAGGTCGAAGTCATTCCCTTCGTTAAAAGAATGAACGACATACTTGGAAAAGTCACAAACGCAGGATTTGTTCGAATGAACCTTCCTGCATTCGCCCTCGCGTAACTAACGCATCGGCCATCTCCCCACTTCGCTCGTAGGTGGATCAGAGGTGTAATATAACGAGCTTGGGATCATTTGCCGGTTACAAATGATTTAACCTCCATTAACCGAAACGTTTCCGTGCATTTTCGTCATGCATTAAGCCGGAAACGACCCCCAAAGCATGACTACACCTGTAAACATATCGATAGAAAGATATTTGTCACACGGGAGTTCAACTCTCCCCGGGTCCACCAATAATTTGTAATAGTTCGCCATGCGCATCCACCGCCACCGTCAACGAAAATCACAAATCGTGATTCCGCAGTATAAAGTTAATGATAAAATCCGCTCGGACGAAGTGCGGGTTATTTTTGGGGAAACAAATGACGTAATGACGCGAGAGGCGGCGATCGCGCTTGCCGAAGAGCAAGGGCTCGATTTGATCGAGGTTTCGCCAAAGGCAAACCCTCCGGTCTGTAAATTAATGGATTTCGGTTCATTTAAGTACCAAAAAGAAAAGGAAGCGAAGAAACAAAAGGCCGCGCAAAAGGAAATTGAAATCAAGGGAATTCGTTTAACGGTTCGAATCGGAGAGGGAGATCTCGAAATTCGACGTAAGCAAGCGCTTAAATTCCTCGAAAAGGGTTCAAAGGTCAGAATCGAGATGATTTTGCGAGGTCGAGAGAAGGCCTACCGAGATCGCGCCCAAGAAATTATCGACGGTTTTATCGCGAAAGTAAAAGAGGTTCGTCCGGTCAAAGTTGAATCCCCTCTTAAAAACGTTGGAAATCGTATCCATACGATTATCGCAAACGAGGGATAAATCCTTGACAGAATCCCCTATTCCCCTTAAACTTCCACGGTATTCATTTATATGAAACAAAAGACCTACAAAGCACTCGCAAAACGAGTCAAAATTTCGAAGCGAGGCAAGGTTCTTAAGCGTAAAGCAGGTCAAGACCATTTTAACGCGCGTGAAAGCGGAAAAACCCGTCGAAACAAGCGTCGAGATGTGACCATGCCAGCCGTTGTCCAAAAGACAATTGAATCGCTGCTTCCATACCATAACTAATCGAGGATCGGGATCCAAGTACCGCAAACGGGCGGTCCCCAGAACTCATTAATGAAATCACTATGCCACGTGTCAAACGAGGAATGATTCATACCAAGCGACGCTCGTCGCTCATGAAAAAAGTGAAGGGATACAAGTGGGGACGAAAGAATAAAATCCGTCTCGCACGCCCAGCGATGTTAAAAGCTGGTTCGTACGCCTTCCGCGACCGTCGCGCTAAAAAGCGCACGTTCCGCCAACTCTGGAACTTGAAAATTAACGCCGGGGCTCGTATGCACGGCATGACCTATTCGACCTTGATCCACGCGATGAAGGAGAAAGGAATGCTCATTGACCGCAAGATTCTTGCGACTCTCGCTGAAAAGCACCCGGAAATGTTCAAAGCCGTAATCGATTCGGTCAAATAATCGATAGAGGTACAAACCCCGCAAAAACCCGCCTAACTGGCGGTTTTTTGTTTATTTCCCTGATTTTTATCATTTACTAAACTTCTTTCATTGACAAAAAGGCCATTTTCTGCTACTATTCCAAGTCATGTTGGCCGGATTTTCGGCTAGCAGGCACAGTTCTATAGACCCCAGAAGCCGCCAAAAGCGGCAAGGAGAAGACGATGAACCAGATCGAAACCTGCCTCGAGAACCTCGAGAACGCGCGAGATGTGCTTCTCACGGCGCAGGGAGAGCAGGCCACCGCCGAGCGCGAGCTCGCGGTGGCGAAGACCGTCCTCGACACGGCGAAGGCCGCAACGCCCCCGGACGCCACGGCGATCGCGACGGCGCAGACCAACTTCGACAAGGCGACCGAGAAGGCCACCGAGGCGAAGAAGGCCACGAATCGTGCCAAGGC
>CAZBFR010000042.1:0-6584 GCA_964491425.1 uncultured Gammaproteobacteria bacterium | reverse complement strand
AACCCGGCGGAATATAATGGGATTAAGACGGTCCGTGAGCTTGCAAAGCCGGTTTCGGGGAAGGATCTTCTCGCGGTACTTCCAGAGTCGGTTGTCGGCGAACTGAATCCGGCGCTTGTAACGCACGAATCCATTTTAGAAATCTACCTTGAAAAATGTCTTCGACTTGCAAATCTTCCGGATCTTACGGGAATGAAAATCGTTGTCGATTACGGAAACGGGATGGGATCGGTTTCATTGTCGCCACTTCTTTTGCAGCTCGGGATCGAAGTGACGGAACTCTATAAAGAACCGGACGCGCGTTTTCCAAACCATGAAGCAAATCCCGCGAAACCGGAAACGTTCATTGATCTTTCGAAAAAAGTTGTCGAACTCGGCGCGGATCTTGGGGTCGCAACCGACGGCGACGCCGACCGCATCGGGTTTGTCGACGAGCGTGGTGAAATTCTACGCGGTGACCAAACGCTCGCGCTTCTTGCCGTTGATCGCGCTGGCCGTGAAGAAAATCTTACAGTCGCGGCGCCTGCGAATGTCGGGTGGTCTCTCGACTCCGTTCTTCGTGAGCACGGAATCGGACGTATTGGAACAAAAGTAGGCTGGGCGCCGGTATCAAGCGACATGCGTGCGCAAGATATCGGGCTCGGAGGAGAATTGTCCGATCATTTCTTCTATCGTGAGTTCGAATATCGCGAAACGGTCGACTATACCTGTCTCTTGATGCTTGCCCTTTTGCGACGAAGCGGACGAAAACTTTCCGAGCTCGCGGAGCCAACGCGCCGTTTCTATAACAGCGGGGAAGTGAATTTGGAAATTGAGGAGAAGGCGGAAGCATTGCAAAAAGTCCGTGATGTTTACGGTCCAAAGTCTACAGACATTAATGACCTCGACGGAGTGCGAATGACATTCGGCGACGAGTGGTGGTTTATTTTACGTCCAAGTAACACTGAGCCCATTCTTCGTCTCGTTGTCGAAGCTGGTAGCAAACAAATCGTCGACGAGAAAATCGCTGAAGTTCGTGCTCTAATTGAGTAGTACGGAGAATTCGCTATCTACCACTATTATATGGCCAAGTCTTATGCAGTTCGTGTTGAGGTGGGGCGTGTTGAGAAGCCTATACTTACTTTTACCGTAACGCGTGACGGAAGTTTTTCCCTCGCCGATCGCATTGATGCTCAGAATTTACCTATTGTTTACAAGTTTATACAGATCCCGTTTCCAATAGATCGTGTAGGAGTTGGCAAGGTGATCAATGTTAGCAAACCGATGCTCTACTCGAGAAATAAGCCTAAGCTTTCGCATCACGCCGGGACGGGTCTGTTCCACATTTCATCCGCGAACAGTAAGCCTGGTTATAAGATTTTATCGGGTTTTACGGAGCTGGGTATTCCGAAGGGACTTGGGAATCAGTCCACGCGCCTAGTGGACCAAGTGAATGATGGAGGGCCGATCGTCTCGGTACTATTCTGGGGGTTAGATAAGATGCCGACAGTTCCGGTGAGATCGAGTGAAGAGATAATTTTTTCACAAGCTGAAATACGAGATCAGGCGATGGGCGGTGATGGAAAGAGGAAGTCTATTGTGGTGCATTTATTCCATTGGCTGAAGAGTACTAGCGCCATTCGGCATGTTAGTGCTGATTGGGCTAGGTATCCTCATAAACTTTACAAAAAACCGCTGCTTGTTCGAATTATTGATCCGGGATCAACTCATAACTTTTTGTTTGGAATTGCGTGCATGGCTATGCGTTCGGATGATCAGAAAATATATGGCTACAGGATGGGCGGTGGTCCAGGTATTGTAGATCAAGAAATGCGAACTTGTACCAATACAAATATTTTTTTTGAGATGCCACCACCCCAAATTTTCAATAACGAGGTCAGTCTCGATTTCTCTGACGGTGAAAATTTTAACGACAAAACCCCGCCTTTCGACGGGGTCTTGCCTTAGACCCAAGCTTGGTGGAGGCGACGGGAATCGAACCCGTATCGCCCAGGTGATAATCTAGGCGGATTAACCATTTATACACGCCCCCGCTCTCCACTTCGCTTGAGATAGAAACAAAGCTCCCCAATAGATCCGAACACGTGGTTCTCACTATTGGGGAGTATTTGTATCACCTGGGCTCGTTCGTGTAAGAACGCCTAGATAAGAATAGTTTGTCATGCTTAAGACGTTTTGTCAACCGAAAATGTGGGCATTTTAGAAACGAATGACCGCCCCGGAGGAGGAGCGGTCAGGAGGGCGGTTGCGTGGGTGGCTTCAGAAGACGCCGCGCTCTACGAGAAGTGCGAAGAGTTCGGGTCGCTTCTGCTTGAAGTACGCTCGCACCTTGCCGAGCACGCGCTCGACCACGATGCCGTACTTTGTTGCGAACGCTTGGATCTCGGCGACCGTGGCGTCAGCATCGAGCTTTTCGTCACCGGTCACCTCAATCTCGCCGATGTCGTATGAGAAGTCGGGAGCAGTTACGACATCGAGTGCGATGTTGAATTGACCGTTCTGCCAGTTCTCGCGTTGCGTTGTGAGCTCGCAGATCGGATTGATGTCGGCCTGTTCGAGCGCTTCCGTGAGGCTCACGTTCGTGTTGAGGCCAAGTCGTTCCGCGATCGATCTCTCGTCGTAGATCTCGCGGTACTGCTTGGTGACAAGCCTCCTCGCTTGTTTCCTGAGCGGTACCTTGAGCTGGTAGACCCCATCTCGCGTTCGAAGCCAGAGGTCCTGCGAGAGGACCGAGACGTTGGCGTCATCGAAGTAGATGTCGTCGAACACCGTCGTCTCCAGTTGCGTGCTGTCGCGAGTCAGGCTGTCCTTGATCTCGACGGTGGGAAGAAATTGCTGTTCGATTTCGTTTGTGCTCATTTTTGCTCCAGTGCTAAGAAAACGTAGCATTTTTTTGATGAAAAGACAAGCGTACACTGCCTCGGGCGAGAGTGTGCATCCTTGACTTTCGTTTCCAGCTAGAACGGGAGACGGTGGTATGGTATAGAAAAAGAATGAATATTGGGTTTTTTGATTCCGGGATTGGCGGGCTTACGATTCTCCGGGCGGTAAAAGAACTCATGCCTGAGTATGACACCTACTATTTCGGGGACGTGAAAAACGCGCCGTATGGTTCAAAATCTCACGAGGAAATTTGTCGTCTCCTTGCTGACGGGATTCGATATTTATTCGAGCAGGATTCGCAGATCGTGATCGTTGCGTGTAATTCCGCGTCGGTACACGCTCTTCGGTACGTGCAAGAAACCGTTGTACCAAATTATCCCGGACGGCGTGTTCTCGGGGTTGTTATTCCGACGGTTGAGGAGCTTGTGCGTCGTGGCTATGAACGCGTACTTATTTTTTCGACGGTCATCACTGCAAAGAGTGGCGCTTACGAACGAGAATTTCGTAAATTAAATCCTTCTGTTTCGGTAACGATGCACGCCTGTCCGAATTGGGCGACGATGATTGAGAGTGGATGCGTTGATACGGAGGAGATGGGCGAAGAAATTCGTAGAGAGGTTGATTCAGCGTTTGCAAACGGAGCTCGTTATGACGTAGTCCTTCTTGGCTGTACGCATTACCCGTATATTAAATCCATGATCGAGGATGCGTTACCGTATACTATTCCTGTTTTTGATCAGGGGCCGATGGTCGCGAGGGCGCTTCTCGACTACCTGGAGCGACACCAAGAGATCGAAAGATCCCTCGGTAAGAATTCGGGAGACTCCACGAACTTTGGTATTATACATACATGAAACGCTATTATCTTCTTCTTGCCGTTTTGTATCTTGGGTTACTCCCGACGTTTGTTTTTGCGATTCCACCGCCGGATTTCCTTCTACAAGTCGGATCCCAGTTTTTCCAAATCTTCACGATTATTTTCGTGATTGCTGGCGCCGTTGGAAGCGTTATTTTACGGTGGGTTACGCTCTTTTTCTCGCGGGTAAAAAATTTGGGACCGGTGGTTATTGGCTTTCTCGCGGTCATTGTTGTTTTTTCGTCCGTTATTTCCTACTTTTTTGTAAAGACTTATGTCGTAAGAGAGCAAGAGGAGTTTGATACGGAGGTAGAGGGGCAGATTGGGACAAAGATTGACGAGTACGATACGACGCCTCCTGAGGAACCGAGCCTTGATCTTTCGCTTATCCCGATCGTGATTTCAAACGAAGAATTTGAAGGGATCGATACATCGTCTGTCTATATTCTCGACGCGCGAGAAGACGAAGAATATGCGCTCGGTCATTACCCGGGAAGTCGCCATATCCGACTCGCCGATTTGCTCGACGGAGAACATGACCAACTGCCAAAGAATCGCGAAGTCATTGTTATTTGTTGGTCCGGTATGCGCGGACAGCAGGTTGCGGAATTTTTGCGGACGAAAGGAATTGCGTCGCGCTATGTTGAAGACGGTGCGAGCGGTTGGGTTGAGTACGGCGGACTTTGGGACGGGGAGATTTCGTTTTCAAAGTATTACTCGGAGGATCGCTACAAGAAGACATTTACCACGAGCGAGGTTCGAAATCTCGTTTCAGAAGGAGTTCTTTTGATTGACGCTCGAGATGAAAACCGATTTGCCGAGGCGGGACTTACGGGATCAACAAATATTTCCGCGATGTTTACGCCGACCGACGAGCTTACGGAAAAACTTGGAGCGGTGCCGGAGGGATCGACCGTTATCACTGTTTGTGACGATTACCTAAGTTGTTTTGACGCAAAAATTGTTGGAGTCAAGCTTGAGCACTACGGACATGCCTTCCTAGGGCGCTATAGTTTACCTCACGAATATGAATAACATTGGAGGTAAGGCGCGCGGTCTTCTTCGTCTCAAGGAGGCGGGGTTTCCGGTTCCGGCGTTTCGCGCATTTTCCGGGGAGGAGATTTTAAGGATGACTCCCGATGAATTGGCGAGAGAAGCGCATACCGAAATTGGCGCACTTTCTTACTCTGTTCGTTCCAGTGCGGAAATAGAAGATACCGCCGAATCGTCTATGGCGGGTCAGTTTCATACGGAGCTTGATATTGTACCGAAGGATCTTGCCTCGGCGATTATTCGTGTTCGCGAACAGGCGAGGGGACTTGTAGGGGCGCGTGACTTTGGCATTGTTATCCAGGCGTTTATTCGGGCGCGTTATTCGGGGGTATTGTTTACTCGGGATCCGCTTGGGGGACGAGAGATGACGCTACAGTACGTGAAGGGACGAGGAGACACGCTTGTCTCTGGTGAAAAAAATCCTATAACGGAACGTGTCTATAGAAATGATACGAGCAACTTTTCGAAACGATTTTATCCGTTAAAAGAGCATGGATTAAAGATCGAGAAACTCTTTGGATTCCCGCAAGATATTGAGTGGGTTTACGATGGAAAAGGGTGGTATTTTGTTCAGTCTCGTCCGATTACGACGCTCTCTAAAGAAGGTGTAGATGCTCTTGAATATCTCGAGTCGATTCTTCCCGCGGGGCTGTTTTATTATGAAAAAACCGATGCAACAGAAATTGCTCCGCTACCTTCCAAGGCGACCTTCGCGCTTATAGAAAAAATCCATGCAAAGGACGGTCCCGCTCAGCGGGTTTATCGTAAGCACGGTGTGACGTTTTCGCCGAGGTCAATGTACCTTACTTTTGACGGTCAGCTGTACGTTGATCGAGAGAAAGAGCTTCAATCGATTTTCCCTGCGTATTCGTATTTTAACGGAAATGATCTTACTCCACAGCCCGCGCACATTAAGGGATTGTACGGTACGCTAAAAAATTTACTCGCCCTACAGCGGGCGCGATTTGACGTTGACGCCCTTCAGAAAGAATTATTTGACCGAATCCAAAATCCGTCGGTTGATTTCATGGACGATTACGCGATTATCTTTGAGATTAATCTTGCGACGAAGCATGCCTTTAGGGCACTCGAAAGACACACAAAGCAGTATTCAATTCTTGAGCTTCTTGCAATGGACGCCGGTGGCACCTTCAAGTCGCCTTCCGTTTCGATGGAGGGGCTTGTTGGAAATGGACTTGCGCTTGAGGACGATAAGCTGTTTTATAAGATAGAATTTTCGGAACCAATTCAGCGACTTCGCGCACCGCAAGCAAAGACGGATATTTTGTGCGCGCAACGCCTTGAACGACTTCGTGAATATGGGCGGTGGTTAACGGTGATTCATGTCAATCGTTTGCGAGCAACCGCTTCATTCGAATCGGTTTGTCCACCCGCGCGCAGGTTTGGGGTCGATTTTCCGGAAGTTCTTACAAGCATCGTTGCGATTCAACGACAAAAAACGGTTGGCGTTTCGGCGGGTTTGGCGGAGGGGACGGTTGTCACCACCGAGGAAGTGGACCGCCTCGACAATCCAATTTTATTCGTCGATCAACTTTCGCCAAATCTTACGCAGTATTTCGGAAAGATTTCAGGAATTATTTCTACAAACGGTGGACTTCTCTCACACCTTGCGATTGTTGCGCGCGAAGCGGGGATTCCTGTTGTCGTTACCCAAAAAGCAAAATATTATATTGGTCGAGAAGTAAAAATGAACGGATCAACGGGCGCTATCCAGGCGCAATGACAAAACCCCGCCTTTCGACGGGGTCTTGCCTTAGACCCAGGTTTGGTG
>CAZBFR010000041.1:0-6783 GCA_964491425.1 uncultured Gammaproteobacteria bacterium | reverse complement strand
CAAAGCGAGCAACTAATCCAAGCCGCGCTCCGTGAACTCATGAAAAACAAAACCGTAATCGTAATCGCCCACCGTCTCTCAACGATTATGATGATGGATAAAATTGTCGTAATCGAAAACGGTAAAATCACAGACATAGGAACCCACACGGAACTCCTCAAAAACCGCGGGACCTACAACAAACTCTGGGAACTTCAAGCCGGCGCGTTTAACTAAAAATCGTCCTGATTTTTACACTTAATTCTTCAGCAAAGAGGGCGTGGCCTTCAGCGCCAAAATGCAGACCGTCCTCCCCGAGATACCTCTCATCAAAAGCCGAAAAGAAATGAACTCCGCGCCTTTCGGCGATCGATCGGTATGCAGACTCCAACTCGCTTAATTTACTGTTTCCATTGGACCACCCGCTTTGCACATAGTCCGATTCCTCGTTCATCGCGATCGGTGAAATGATCAGCAGTTCAGGCTTTTTCAAAAAGTGACTTGCTTCCGTCACAAAAAGCTCAATGAAATACTTTTCTAAGTCTCGAGCAATCTTCTCTATCGAATTCTGAAACTTATCTTTCAAGTCATTCGTACCAAGCATCACAACCACGAGATCGAGAGGATCATGAGAAAGTACGCAAGGATAGAAGTAGCTCGCGCCATGATAAAAGTATTCGAGACCCTCGCCCTTGGATGCCAAGTTTAACACCTTGGTCGCGACCGTTCGACCACACAGTCCTTCTTCAATAATCTCAAAACCCTCACCGAGTTTTGACTGTAGTAGCCCCGTCCAACGAATATCTGAAGGAAATCGTTCACCCTGATTAGGTACGGCGCCCCAAGTATTTGAATCACCAAAGCACAGAATTCGTTTCTTCATATTAGACCACTAGGTTCACAAGTTTCCCATCAATGTAGATTTCTTTTTTGATGTCGCCCGTTAAATGCTTTGCGACGTTTTCGTGTGCTTTTGCGAGTGCGAGGATTTCTTCTTTTGCCGTGCCCGTTTTAACCGTAACGCTTCCGCGAAGTTTTCCGTTAACCTGAACCGCAATTTCCATTTCGTCAGCGACCAAAAGTTTTTCGTCGTAAGTTGGCCACGTCTTCGCATCAAGAATTCCGGACCCGCCAATCTTCTCGAACGTCTCGCTCGCGACGTGTGGCGCGAATGGACAAAGCACCTGGAGGAACATCTGCAAACTTGTTTTTTGGATTCCGCCCTGCTCGTTTACAACGTTTACGAAACTCATCATCTCCGCCACCGCCGTATTAAACCGCATAGCTTCGATATCTTCGCCGACTTTTTTGATCATCTTGTGAAGCGCTCGAGAAACATGATCCGACTGCTTTTCCTTCACGAGCTCCGGAAGACGCATTACGCGATCCAAAAATCGCTTGACTCCAATTACTCCGTTTTGACTCCATGGCGCAGGTTCTGAAAACTGACCAATAAAAAGCTCGTAGACGCGAAGTGTGTCCGCGCCGAACTCCTGCACGATCTCGTCCGGATTGACGACATTCCCCTTCGACTTACTCATCTTCGTTCCGTCTTCCGCGAGAATTAAACCGTGACTTGTACGCTTCGAGTATGGTTCAGACGTCGGAACAAGTCCCTCGTCATACAAAAACTTATGCCAAAAACGGGAGTAAAGAAGGTGGAGCGTTGTATGTTCCATTCCTCCGTTATACCAATCAACCGGCGTCCAATAATTAAGTTTCGCGCGATCGGCAAATGCGTTTTCATTTTTCGGATCCGCGTAACGCAGGAAATACCAAGACGACCCCGCCCAGTTCGGCATCGTATCCGTCTCGCGTTTCGCGGGACCTCCGCAGGTCGGGCAAGTCGTATTTACAAAACTCTCGATTGTCGCGAGCGGCGACTCGCCGTTTTCAGTTGGCTGATACGCCTCGACCTCGGGAAGCACAACCGGAAGCTGATCGTCCGGCACCGCTACCCATCCGTCTTTTTCACAATGCACGAGCGGAATCGGCTCACCCCAGTAGCGCTGGCGACTAAAGACCCAATCTCGTAACTTGTAGGTCGTTTTCTTTCGACCAATCTCTCGAACTGCAAGATCGGCAAGAATTTTTTCTTTCATTTCACCCGTCGACAAACCTGAAAACTCACCCGAGTTTATACTCTCGCCCTCACCCGAATAACAGTCATGCTCGATCACTATTTCCGCCCCCTCTTTCGTCGCCGGATTTCCAAATGCGATCGTCCCAACCGCAGGCGCTTTCACGACCTCAACGATCTTCAAATCAAATTTCTTCGCAAACGCGAAATCGCGCTCGTCGTGCGCCGGGACCGCCATAATCGCACCCGTTCCGTAATGTGGGAGAACGTAGTCCGAAGTCCAAATCGGGATTTGCTCGTTTGTCATTGGGTTCACCGCGTACATCCCGGTAAACACACCCGTTTTTTCTTTTGTATCGTCGCCACGCTCGATATCGGTCTTTTTCAGCGTACTTGCGATATATTCCCGAACTTCGTCGTTACTGTTATTTGATAGAAGTTTATGCTCAGGGGCTACGACCAAAAATGTGGCACCAAAAATGGTATCCGGTCGCGTTGTGAAGACGGTAAGTTTCTCTTCGCTTCCGGCAACTTCAAAATCAATCTCCGCGCCTTCGCTTTTTCCGATCCAATCTTCCTGTTGCTTTTTCACTTTCGGAAGATAGTCGACGGTATCGAGATCTGCGAGAAGTCTCTCTGCATATTTCGTAATCGCGATCATCCATTGCTCTTTCTCTCTCTTTTCAACAGGTCCACCACATCGCTCACAGACTCCACCAATCGCCTCTTCATTTGCCAAACCGATCTTGCACGACGGACACCAATTAATTTCCGTCTTCGCCTTGTACGCCAATCCCGTTTTAAAAAACTGCAAAAATTGCCACTGGGTCCACTTGTAATACCCAGGGTCCGTCGTATTTACTTCGCGCGACCAATCAAAGGAAAGCCCAAGCGCGCGAAGCTGGCGCTTAAACGTCGCGATATTCGCGCTCGTCACTTCGGCCGGCGGTCGCCCCGTCTTAATCGCAAAGTTTTCCGTCGGAAGACCAAAGGCGTCCCACCCAATCGGATAGAGAACATTGTAGCCTTGCATTCGTCGCTTGCGCGCAATTACGTCGAGCGCCGTGTAGCTTCGAGGATGACCGACATGGAGTCCCGCGCCAGACGGAAATGGAAACTCAATAAGAAGGTAGTACGGCTCTTTCGCCGAAAAGTCCTCAGCATGAAAAATCCCCTCGTCTTCCCAACGATTTTGCCATGTTTTATCAATCGCGCGGTGGTCGTACATATGCCTCCTATACTAATGAAACCGCGCAATAAAATCAACGAATCATCTCCCAGTAATAATCAAAGTTATCCGTAATATCGAGTCGAACTTCGGCAATATAGGTCTCTTTTGGCTTACCGTATCGCGCGTAGTCCATCCCGCTAAGCGCCTCGTCAAGTGCCTTTGTCACCCCCTTGTAGCTATCAAAGGACCAGGCGAGATGAGGATAGTCTTTGAGCTGGACTTGCTCCTTAAACGCAAGAAGCGCGACGGCGTGAAGATCGGCGTAAAAGACTTGTCTTGGCCGTTCGGCGTGATTTGGTTCGGGCGGCTTGCCCATTCTTGCCCGTATCTCGTTATCCGTCGTCGTCCATTTATTAAGAATCTTTTTGGTTAAATCCGCTCGAGAAACCTCTTTCTCTACGAGTTGTTCAATTGACTTTACAGATTCCGGAACTTGTTGACCCACACTCGAAGGACCACTATCCTTTTTTGACCTGCGTCGGGCGAGTGCTAACGCCCCGAATCCAAGTAGAGGGATAAGCGGAAGCGGAATAAGATAAACATCCTTCTCTCCATTTTTAATCTCTAGTTCAACTTCAACACTTCGCTTTTCTCCAACTAAACGATCGAGGGTCTCGAGAGTCTCGGGATCCGTTAATCGATCAAGATTATACGCGGTAATTAAATCATAAATCGCTTGCTCGCTTTCTCCGGTATATCCGCTCCGAACCGCAAGCCGATTTAATTCGTCGAGCTCGTCGGGAGTAAATTGGAGCTCTTCTGAGGTAATTGAGGTAATCACGTCAGTCGCGTCAATTCCCATTTGATCGAATACCTTGCGAAGCTGGTCATGTGCGTGGCCCGCACGAATCGCCGATAACTCAAGGTTTTTCTGTTGAACGTTTCCTTGCTCAATCGTCTGTACGCCCCCGTACAATACTCCGGCTTCAGGTGAGGAATTACCGTGGAGACGAATCGCGTCTACGGAAAAGTTTTCGTGCTCGGGAACACGAGCCTCGTAATCATCGATATCCCAGTGAAGTCCAATGATATTCTCCGCAAGTTGTTTACGAATCTCCTCACGCATGAACTCTCTCATTTTTTCATAATCTTCAGGATTCACCGCCTCCGCGGTTGAAAACGTATGTGCGTATTTGTACGGGATAACAAAACTCACCTCGGAGACACGATCGCTTGGTTGCGTAATGCTAACGTAGCCCGGCTCCACGAGTCGTACAAAATGAAATTGACCGTCGGCAGGATCAAGAAGAGGCCAGGCATGCCCTTCGTACTCCGGCATACGTTTCGCAATTTCTCGTGTCATCTCCGCCCTATTTCGATCCACACTTTCGTTCTTCACTTGCGGATCGGTCGTCTCCGTTTCTTCCGACGCTCCACGCGCACGCCATTCGAGATTTTCAAGTCCGACGCCAACGCCGATAGCAACACTAGCGCCGAGCGCGAGCTTCGCGAGTCGACCAGATTTCGTTAGCGACGCGTCCTTTTTACTATCAACCGACCGCTCAACTCCTCCTCTTGGAGCCCCCTCCCTCGGTCCCATTCCTTTAACCATAGTTTTTTACCAGTATAACATTAAGGAAATTTCTTACTAAATTGCTCTGACTCAAGTTGTCGAACAAGATGTTCATTTTGCGGAAAAGCAAAAACTCTATTGCCGATCAACATGTCAAGCACTCGGCTCGTCACCCCTTTTGCTCGAAGCGTTCGAATGTTCTGGGCAGCGAACGTCACCCCCTTCACCGTATACACAACATATTGATGACGGCGATTGCGGCGATATCGTTTTCTCGTTAGATCCGATCGAATCATCTCAAACTCGTAGTTGTGTAACTTGAAACAATAATCTTCTTGATTGAACAGGCCTCGTCGTTTCATTAATTGGTTCACTTCGCGTGTGGAGACACCGAGCGATTTAGCCACATCGCAATCAAGCATCACTAGTAATCTGCGTAGTTTAAACACTGGATATAAATAACTCCCCAACATAATTTTATATTGGGGAGTGTATTATGTTCTTATCATATACCGGCGAGCCGTCTTTTCAAGTTTGTGTGTGTGGACGGAGGGATGCCTCAATCTCAAAAATCGCATGCGGTTAATTAGTGTGATCTCTGTTTTGTCGATTTTCCCACTATTTTTCCCATTTTCTGAGATCACTCTAAGTGATCGCCTGCCAAAATTGAGAAAGAGGTACCACTCCCTAAATCAGCCCCTTTTCCCTTCCGGCATCCTGGAGTCGCTTTAACGCAAGAATGAACGCCCCTCTACGTAAGTCGGTGCTGTGCTCCGTTGCCGTCTCGTAAACCTTCGCCGCCGAATCCGCCATCGTGGCGCGCAGACGTGAATCTACTTCTTCGGCCGTCCAATGTTCACCCCGCATATTTTGCTCCCACTCGTAATAGCTTACAGTAACGCCACCGGCGTTTGCGAGAATATCTGGGATGACATGGATTCCTTTTGTAAAAAGAATATCGTCGGCCTCCGGAGTCGTTGGGCCATTTGCAAGTTCGAGGATAAGACGCGCTTGAACGGAGTCTGCATTTTTTTCCGTGAGGACGCCCTCAAGCGCCGCCGGTACGAGAAGATCGCAAGAGAGTGACAAAAGTTCATCGGGAGAAATTGAAGTCGATCCTGGAAAGTTGGCGACTTGGCCAGTTTCATCTTTCCATTTCGCAAGCGCCGTAATATCAAGACCTTCCGGGTTCATGATTGCACCCCTTGAGTCGCTCGTCGCGATAACCTTCATCCCTTCGCGGTGCGCAATCTCCGCAAACGTACGCCCTGCATTTCCAAATCCCTGAACAACAACCGTTTGTAAATCAGTGACCCCTAGAGATTCTTTCATTGAACTTAGAACGTACCAACCACCCTGCGCTGTCGCCGCTCCGCGCCCCTCGCTTCCGCCAGCGGGAATCGTCTTTCCGGTCACAACCGCTTTGTGACCAAACTCGTCGGCGATCCAATCCATCTCGCGCGGAGTCGTATTTACGTCCGGCGCCGGTACATCAATTTCAGGACCAATAAATTCCTTCATCGCCCGCGCCCATCCGCGCGTTACACGCTCAAGTTCCGCCACCGAATACCCTTTTGGATCAAACGTGACCCCACCCTTCCCTCCCCCAAGCGGAATTCCGACAACGGCCGTCTTTAAAGTCATCCAAAGCGAAAGCGCGCGCACCTCATTAATATCAACTTCGGGATGGAACCGAATTCCACCCTTGAACGGACCGCGCCAGTTATTGTGCTGGACACGATACGCTTCGAGCGCTACCGAACTTCCATCGTCTCGCGTCACCGCAAGTTCCTTTCGAATCTCATTCATCGGTGTCTTCATCGCCGAAATCACCTTCGGATCAACGGTTGTCAACTTTGCGGACCGTTCAATCTGATTAATCGCATTTTCAAAAGCATTCATAGACTAGGTTCGTAATTTATATCCCGTACCAAAAATTCTACTCGCGACACTAAACGTGACAAGGGCAATCGTTCCGGT
>CAZBFR010000040.1:0-6857 GCA_964491425.1 uncultured Gammaproteobacteria bacterium | reverse complement strand
GCCTTTTTCTTTGCTGGCATAATACTTTGCGTTAAGACGAATTGTTGTTCTTCGTCGACAGCGAAGAGGGAGACAATTCAGTTGCGCAAAGAGCACAACTAATTGAAGTATAGCGTGAGAAAACGTTTTCGAAAAGAAAATGTGTGCAAGTTATGCACACATGAAATCTTTTTTTACGGAATAATTTCTACCGGCACTCCGACGTCGGCCCAATTGTACACCCACTCCGCTTCGCTCGTGCGCATATTTACGCAACCGTGCGACATACGATGTCCGAAATTGTTGTGCCAGTACGCGCTGTGAATGTAATAATGTTTTCTAAATCGTAAATTCCATTTCACTCCGCGCAGTGCATAGTTATTCGGATTATTTTCTCCGTAACTCCAAACGTAATCGTGCACCGGAAGTTTCGCCATCACTTCCGTTTTGCCAAGCGGTGTTGGAAATGCGTACGTTCCCGTCGATACGAGGAATTCTTTTACAACTACTCCGTTTTCAAGTGCGTAGAGTTTTTGTTCCGAGATGTCGACGCGAATATATTTACCAAGGGTTCCGTCCGTACTCACGGAAGTTGCGGAGACCGCGAGCGTTTCGTTTGCGTTAAGGAAAAAGTGCGTTGTTGATTCCGGAAGCGTAAACGCGAGATCGGTTGTAAGTCCTGTCGCGAGAAAACGCTTAGGGATTGTTTCATTTTTATTAAGACGTGTAAGGATGTCTCCTGACCCTGAAAGATGAATTCCATTCTTTGCCGCTTCGTCGTGCGGAATCGATCCCGAGAAGCGCAACTTATTTTTCTTAAACGTGAAGAAGACGATTTCGTTGTGCTTCGCTCCAGCGCGTCGCGCGACAATGTCGAGTACATCGTCGCCCGTCATGTCTGCAAGAAGGGGAGTTGCACCCTGATCCTCACTCGCGTTTCCGATAAATGTTTCGGCGAGAAGTTCACCCGTCTTCGAGAACGCGCGGATATGACCACCTCCCGTAAGACCTGGTCCCGTAACGATCTCTGGGTTACCGTCCCCTGTGATATCTCCACATGCAACCGTTACGCCTCCTCGAAACGCTTCCGCATACGCAAAAAATCCTTCGCCAAAAAGCGCTTCGCCCGTGCTTGAGTACACCCGCACATGTGGCCCACCGCCAAACATCGTTCCCGTCACGATTTCTTTCACGCCGTCACCCGTTAGGTCGCAAACCGCGACCTCGACACCGTTCTTGTAGGTTTCGCTGTAAACGGGAAATGAACTAATCTCCGATCCGTCTTGTCTAAAAAGATAAACCTTACCTGGAAGTCCAGGGCCCGATCCGACAATGATCTCTTCAACCCCGTCCGTTCCAAGATCGTCAACGGCAAGTCCGAGGGAGCCGCGGTAATCTTCTCCAAACGGCGCGAACGTACCCGTAATCTCACCGGATTCGTCATAAGTTGAGATCTCGACCGCTCCGTTTTCCGCAAAGGCAAACGACGGAAGGAGGAATAGGCAAACGACGAAAACAAGATATTTCATAGAAGTTGTCTCTATTGTAGCAGGATTCGCTCGTTGACAGAAATCGGCCAATCTCGTATACTTGACCCACAAATTCGGGCCCATAGCTCAGTTGGTAGAGCGCCTGCTTTGCAAGCAGGAGGTCAGCGGTTCGAGCCCGCTTGGGTCCACCAAAAAATCCATCTCGTAAAGAGGTGGTTTTTTGTATAAGAAGACGGCGCGATCGAGACTTGATCGCGCCGTCGTTGAGGGTGTTCTCGTATTCTACCTGCGTTCGCACTGGTAGAGGCTGGTTTTCCCGTTTCGAACTTCGCTGACGACGAAGTACGGTCCGAGAATCTCTCGTAGTCGCTCGGGCGACAGCCACTTGAAGACCGTGTGGTGAGGAGCCATGCCGTCTCGAGCTTGAAGGTGGTGTACGTCGTCACCGACAAGCCAGCTAACCTCGACGAATGCGTGTCCGTCAAGGTCGTACTCAAGAACTCGAGGTTTTTCCGATGGCTTCTCGTTGAACGTATTGAAGACGAAAGTGCCCCCAGGCCTCAGGGCCATGGCGAGCAATCGCGCCGTCTCTCCGTCCAGCCAGTAGTTCACTGCCTGTTGGCAGACGGCGCGATCGTACGTTTTACCACGCGCGAACGCATCCGACAGTGCGCGCCGAACGTCCTTGATCTGCACCTGAACTTGGCCGAGTCGTCGAAGTTCGGATGGAACCATCCTCGCCTCTGCGTCCACAAAGAGGATCGACCGCGCTCCGGCTTCGATCATCTTGAACGTGAGTCGACCATCGCCTCCACAAAGGTCGATCACATTCGCACCCTCGAGTGGTGCAAGGGGTTGCAGAAGGTCCGTAACCCCTTTTCCGTGGTATCGAGCGTAGAGCGCCCGATAGGTCTCGTAGGTCGGGTACCGTTCCATCAGAGTTGCCCCCTGTCATTGTTGAAGAGGAGCATGCATCCATGCTCGCTGATGTTGTAGGAGGTGTGGTTCGGCCGTTCGGTGTCGCGCACGGTGCCCGGAGGCGCGTACGCATAGGTTGGCAGGCCCTCCACCTGTTGGTGGTAATGAACGATGTAGTCGACGTTCGTGTTCTCGAACATGCGAGCGAGGAGGGGGGCGTTGAGCGAAGCTTTGCTGTCGTGACCAACGCAAACCACCCTTTGTTCGTGGTCGACGTGAGCGACATGAGCGATTGAATCAAGCTCGCGCTTGCCTCTGCCAGTTGTGACGAAGCCTCCGCCGTCGCGAACCGCAACGGTTCCGAAGATGAGGCCGGTTTCCGTGTGAAGGAACCGATCGTGATAGCGTTCGATCAGGGCCTTGACCCTGCCGACAGCGCCGTTCGACGGCCCAAGCTCTCCTTGGAGTACGGAGGTGTAGTACTCGTCGCTGAGCATTTCGAGGATCCACCGTGCCAAGTCCACCTGTGCCAGTGGATGCACGCCCCGCTCCTTCGTCACCGCGAACTTCCGTTGAAGATTAGCGGCGTCGTTGGCAAATACCGCCGTAGCTTTCGCTTCGACGACGATTCCGTAAGCGGCACTGATCAACTCTTCGTAGCTTACGTGATCGAGTAGTTTGTAGCCGAAGAGATGTGTCTTTGGTGCCACGCGCTTCACGTCGTCAATTACGCGGGGCGCTATCTTGAATTCGATCGGTACGATATCACCCGGCTTGTAGTTGTGGCTTGGGAACTTACCCTTCCACGGGTTTGCCGGAATGAGATTCGCTACCGCGGCGCCGAGAACTACGCCGTCCATGGATGGCGCGAGTTCCAACACCTTGCGATGATAGTCGTCGAACCCTCCATGTGTCACAACTTGGATCCAATCACTTGCCTTCGGCGTCTGAGCGCCGACCCTGGGCGCACACAGATAGGTGACTTCGACTCCGAGCCCTGCGAGTTCTTCCGCGAGCTGGCACATGAGGCCACCCTTGAAGCGATTCGTGATGAATTTCACGGCGTCCAGACGCGCGTGCACTGGACCGCCTGTAATGAGTAATCGTGTCACGGTAACTCCTGTTTGGTGAGGATTTTGAAGGTGCTTCATGCCTGTTAGGGAAGAAGGAGTTCTCCTCTTGCAGACCGAGAAACGTAGCACAAAAGCTCATAGTCGTCAATCGCTACGCTCAACAAAAAACCACCTCGTAAGAGGCGGTTTTTTGTTTTTAAATGACGAATGAAACCCGCCGGCGAGATACGCGGCGGGCATGAGGGGCGAGTACGAATTGGGATCAAGGCTAGCTGGTCTCACCGGGCTGTTCGGGTTTGGTCATGATGATTGCTCCTGTTTGGGGATGCTGTGAAGCGCTACGCGCATGGCGCTCGGCATGTCGACGAGCTGATCCGGTTTTGTTGCCCCAAGTTGGTAGGCGATGAGTGCGGCCGAGAAGAGCGGAACCAGTGGTTCGATCTTTGCGATGACGGTCGGGTGTTGGTTTCGAACCGCTTTCGCGAGGCGCGTATAGCGATCATCGAGAACGAGGGTATCACCGCGACCCTCTCCTTCGATAAAGGCGTGTAGCGTCTCGATCGGATGACTTTGGAAGATCTCGACGATGCCTCCCAAGTGCTCCGGTCCGAGTTCGTGCAAGTTGATCGCCCAATCAAAGACGTGGTATCCGAGCCCTTCGAGCTTCGGGGCGACGACACCGATCGCGAAGGCGATAGCTCGCTTCTTGATATCGATGCGTGCGTGCTCCCCAAGGGCCTCACAAAAGCATCCGAGAAGATGGGCGAGGGGGATGACGAGGGTCTCTTTTTCGGCGTCTGCAGCGAAATGGTCTGCCTTGGACATGGGAACCTCCGTGTCGATTTTAGGGGAAATAGCCTAAAAAAACAAGACCGCCAAGCTTTTTGACGGTCTTAAACCGATTAGGAGAAAACTAGGTCCCGAACTCTTGTTTCATGCAGGCCTCGGCGCGGGTCTCCGCTTCTTCGAGAACTTTCTTTGGGGCTTCGTAAGGGGTAAGTCCGCTATACGGATTTTCGAGGTCGAGGCTTACGAGGAGGCGACCCTCTTCGCTTCCCATGAGAATTAGTTCGGTACAAGGTCCCGGGCTATCGTCGGTTCCGGTGATAAGGAGCGCGAGAGTATTTTTATCGACGGCGACGGCCTTGAAGGTTGGGAGCATTGTCGTCGGAATACCTTTTAGGTCGCCCATCTTGTAGGTCTTTTTGAAAAGGCGAGTGAACGTATAGTCGGTTTCATTGTACTCGTAGACGCTTAGGAAAACGGTCTTGTCGGTGTCGTTATAGATTTCCGAGGTAAACCAGGCGATATTTTTCTCGGGATGCTCGATTACGCTCGTAATCCGTTGACCCGGATCGAGGTACTTGTTGATGTCACCCTCCGCACGGGTTGTATGTGCCCATGACGTGGTGAGGGTAGAGGTGAATTGCTCAACGGGCTTTGTCGACTCGGTTTGTGTTGTGGGGGAGTCGGTTGTCTCTGTTTCGGTTTCCTTAGGCTGTTTTAGGAGGAGAAAGGCGATGATTCCGATTAGGGCAAGAATGAAAACCGACCAAAGAATTGTTGGTGTTTGATTCTTCATATTAGAGTTTTGAGAAGTTAAAGGAGTTGTTAATCATATCCCATCCCGCCTTGAGTTTTTCGTCGTTCCCAAAATCGACAAATGAAGCGACGAACGAGCGAGATCCCGCGTCGAACACGATATAGGTCATATTCGTCGCGCCGTTGAAACTATTTTCGGTTGTTTTAAGGGTGATTTCGGTATAGCGACCGTTTGGAAGGTCGGTTGAGATTGGGTGAACGTCCGTATAAAAGAGCGGATCGGCAAGATCTTCGAGAAGTTGTGTCGCAACAGACGCGGCGTCGTTATCGCCCACGCGGTCGTAGAGGCCGAGGAAAATCGGTCCAGGGCTTCCGTCGCATCCCGAGCATTGGCTAATTGGCCCGTTGTTTACAAAGCCGTAGACGGAGGTTCTAAACCCGTCGTATGGAGAGGTTGTTTCTTCCGTTTGGAGGATAGAGATGTGCCAACCGAGCGGATAGGTAAAGGCGGGAAGGTTGTTTGAACCGTTGAATTTTGCGGTTGGATCTTCCTCTTCGACCGGTTCTTCCGTGACGGGCTCTTCGACGATAGGTGGCTCGGGTTCATCGGTTGTCCACGGGTTCTCGATAATACTTAAAAGAGCGATAATAAAAATCCCAAGGAGAAGAACACTACTTGCGAGAAGTAAGATGAAAATCCACGGGGAGCGCTTTTCTTCATTCATATGGACTATGATAACATATCCCCGTATGGACGCACTCTTTACGCCACATTTAGAGGTTATCGTCGGTTGTATGTCGAGCGGAAAAACGGAGGAATTAATTCGGCGACTCGATCGCGCGCGGTTCGCGAGCCTTAAGACGAAGATTTTTAAACCGAAGAAGGATACGCGGTCGGGCGAAAAGATTGCGTCTCGAAATGGGCTCGCGAAAGAGGCGGTTGAGGTCACGGATTCGGCGGAGCTTGAAGCGAAGGTTGAGGGGGACGACGTTGTAATTGGGATCGACGAGGTGCAATTTTTTGACGAGGAGATTGTTGCGGTTGTTATGCGTCTTGTGCGGACGGGGAGAAGGGTCATTATCTCGGGGCTCGACCTTGATTATCGCGAGGAGCCGTTTGTTGTTGTAACGCGATTAATGGCGCTCGCGTACCCGGTAACGAAACTTACGGCGATTTGTTTACGGTGTAAAAATCGTCCGGCGACGCGAAGTCAACGGGTTGTTAATAGTGATCGGCGCGAACTTATCGGAGATAAGGAGTACGAGCCGAGATGTCTAACCTGTTACGAACCGGTTACTTAAGTCGTACGAGTTTTTTTGCGGAGAGGACGATATCTTTTGCTGTAAGGTTGAATTCGCGTAGGAGTGCTTGCGCGCTTCCGGATTCTCCGAATCGGTCAACGACTCCAAGACGACGAACGAGAGTAGGGTGCTCCTCGCTAAGAAGCTCGCAAACGGCGCTTCCAAGGCCTCCGGCGATTTGTGCTTCTTCAATTGTAATAATCGCCCGACATTTGCGCGCTGTCGAAAGAATCGTTTTTTCGTCGAGCGGCTTTACGCTCGAGACGTTGACGACTTGGGCGGAAATGCCCGATTTTTTTAATTCTGTTGAGGCGAGAAGCGCTTGATAAACGAGTGGACCCGTCGCGACGAGGGCGATATCGTCTCCTTCGAGAAGGACCGACGCTTTTCCGATCTCAAAGGGGGTTTGCTCAGTAGTAAAAATTGGACTTTTTTCTCGCGAAAGACGGAGATAGACGGGGGTTTTTCGGGCAACGCTAGCGAGAATCGCTTTGCGCGCTTCGATCGCGTCACAAGGCGAAAGGACGGTCATATTTGGAAGGACACGCATAAT
>CAZBFR010000039.1:0-7151 GCA_964491425.1 uncultured Gammaproteobacteria bacterium | reverse complement strand
GAGGTGCTTACCGCTTTCCTCAATCACCACCCGGTACGGGTACATACCGAGATCGCAAAGGACGGCCTACCGCTCATTGAGAGGCCGAACACGGTTGCGGTCCTCGATCGCCCTCACACGGGGCATTTCGATAAGACCCTGAGGGTCCGTGTTATCGATGCGCACGGCGGGACCGAACTGGTTAGCGTTAAGCCGACCATACCCGTTCCGCTCGAGCTCCGCTTGCACTACGTCCACTACATCGACCTCTAGGGCCAATATCGTCTCCCGCCCGCGCGACAACAGCGCGGGCGACTTCGTTTGACTTTTTGCTGTAAACCCCCTATAATCCCTTCACAATTAGAAGCACGGCCTCATCGTCTAACGGTTAGGACAGCAGGTTCTCATCCTGCAAATCGGGGTTCGATTCCCCGTGGGGTCACCACAAACACCGCTCAATTAAGAGCGGTTTTTGTGTTGCCAAAGTATTTCATACAAACTCGTCACACTATAAATTTACATCTTGGGAAAAATTTAGTAGTTTAACTTCGGAGGTGGATGATGGTTACGAATCTTAAGGATCGGTTCGGTGTGTTTTTCGAGCAGGGTGGGGGAGTCGGGCTGGGCGAAAGCATGCATTCGATTTACTTCGGGACGAGAGCTCTCGGGGTTGCCTTCGTGAGGTCCGGTGCGTTACGACAGGCGATGGAGCGCCTCGAGCCAGGGGAATGGATTGCGATCGCGCGGGTCGGCGCGGTTACGGGTTTCTTCTCGGCGCACTCCGTTCGTCACGACGCCTTCGTGATCGTCGTGCGCAACCAGTTGTACGTGATGGACGACCGCCGGAGCGAGCAGACGATTCGCTGGCTTACCACAAACGAGTTCGTGTTCGAGCTCGTGCCTCGCTCCCGTTGGCCACCGGCACTCGAATAGCCTCGATCTCAGGGCTCGCTCGTCGTAAACGGGCGGGCCTTTGACATTACCACGCCAAAAACAGTTCGAAATCTCTAAGCCATTTCTTTTGACGAGAATAGCTTGGGCAGTGGTGGCGGACGATTTTCCAAAAGGCCTTACTATGGTCTTTTCGAATCGTGTGCGCGAGTTCGTGGACAATGACGGAACGAATTACGGCCGGAGGCGCCATGATTAAACGCCAGTTAATATTTAGGCCGTTTGTGTTATTACAAGATCCCCATCGTCGTTTTGCACCGGAAAGCCAGAGGCGGGTTGCGCGGGTTCGCATTTGCGGTTCGATTTCCGCAAGCATGGAAATGAAATACTCCCGAGCTTCTTTTTTATAAAAATCCTCGATTCGTTTTTTCGTAAATTTTGGCGAGCCTTTTGGAACATGAAGTTCATTATCAACGATTGCAACCGAGCGACCCTTAAACACTAACCGATTTTCCGCCCCCAAGTACAAGAAAACGTCGCCCTCCGTAAATGTATGCGGTTTGAAGTTCGCAAGTCGCACGCGAATCGACTCGACATGCTTTCGAATCCACACCCGTTTTTCCGCTACGAATTTTTTAATCGCCTCAAGCGGAAGCGCTTTTGGCGCACAAACAAGAACGCTCCCGTCTGCGTTAACGTGAATCGAGAGCGTTCGGCGCGACTCCCTGCGGATATGGTACAAAATCTTTTCGCGCATGTGGTATCATTATAGCAAATGACAGGGAGGATATGATAGATCAATTATTCGCCGAAATCGCCATCATTATTATCACGGCGGGAATTTTTTCGCTCCTCGCACATCTTCTTAAGCAACCGCTCATAATTGCGTACATTGTTACGGGACTTGTTGTAGGTCCAAATGTCCTTAACTTCGCGGAATCGCCGGAGATGCTCGAAGCGTTGTCGAAAATTGGAATTGCGTTCCTTTTGTTTCTCGTAGGACTTAACCTAAATTGGCGCAATATTAAGGATATCGGAAAGATTGCGCTTATCGGAGGAGTGGGTCAGGTCGTATTTACAACGCTTGTTGGGTACGGAATCGGTAGACTCCTTGATCTCGATATCCTTACGTCGCTCTTTACGGCCGTAGCGTTCGCGTTCTCAAGTACAATTATTATCGTAAAGCTTCTCTCGGATAAGCGTGATATCGATCGTTTTTACGGGAGAATCGCGACGGGATTTTTAATCGTCCAAGATTTAATCGCGATGGCGCTTCTCCTTGTTCTTGGAACGATCGGGGATTCGGGATCGATCGTTTCTTCGGCGATCCTTCTTGCACTCGTGAAGATGACCCTTGTTGTTGTCGTCCTCTTTCTTCTTGCTAAGTTCATTCTCCCGTATATCTTTACCTATGCCGCGAAGTCGCAAGAACTTCTTTTTCTTACGGCCTTGACTTGGTGTTTTGCAATTGCGAGTACGCTTCATTTCCTCGGATTTGGTATCGAGGTCGGCGCTCTTCTCGCCGGAATTTCGCTCGCCGGTAGCCAGTTCCACCGCGAAGTCGAATCGAAAATCCGCCCGCTACGAGACTTTTTCCTCGTGCTTTTCTTTGTAACGCTTGGAACGCATCTTTCGGTTGGATCTCTTGAATCGCTAATTGTCCCGTCGATTGTTCTAAGTCTCTTTATCCTTATCGGTAACCCGCTTATCGTTGTTATTTTAATGCGGATATTTGGGTATCATCCTCGTACGGGATTTCTTGTTGGAACAACCGTTGCGCAAATTTCGGAGTTTTCATTTATCTTCCTCGCTGCCGGAATTTCGCTCGGATTTGTCGACGCTGACGCACTTTCGCTCGCAACAATCGTTGGGCTCGTAACGATCGCCGGATCGACCTATCTTACGATCTATAATGAACAAATTTATCAGTTCCTCGAGCCGGCATTTCGATTCCTCGAGCGCGCTCCCGACAAGGACCGCGTACGGTCACGCCCTTCCGCACAAATTGTTCTTATCGGTTACGAAAAACTTGGGGAGGAAATCCTTCCCACAATCGAAAAGTTAAAGAAATCATTTGTCGTTGTCGATTTCGATCCGAGCGCGCTTAAAGACCTTCAAGCACTACAGGTTCCTTTCGAGTACGGCGACGCGGGGAACGAGGATTTTCTTGAATATTTAAAACTTGAAAAGGCGGAGACGGTTATTTCGACCGTACCGGACGTTGCCGTAAGTCGCGACCTACTTCTCTACTGTATTTCAAAACGTTCGAAGGCTTCCGTTATTGTTACGGCAAAAAGCGCGCGTGAAGCGAAGCTCCTTTACGAGCAGGGGGCAACCTTTGTCATCGTTCCTTCGATTCTTTCCGGCGAGCTCTTTAAGGACCTTCTCGCGAAGCGAAAGACGCGTGCGTCTTGGTCGGCGCTCGCGAAAAAGCAGAAGCGAAAAATTGGTGTATAATACGAATATATGGTGATGGATCGTGGGCATGGTCCCGAATCTGATTCGGCGATGTATGCTCGTGAAGAATTAGAACAGCTACAGCAACCAGGGTCGCCCCAAAGCGACACGGAGGTGTTTATGGCTCCGACAATCGATGAACGTAATAGGGCGATAGAGCAATTGAGACAAGGGAATCAGGAGCAAGATGCAAAAACGCTCGCACGTGTTGAGGCAATCAAGGCAAAACTTAAAGGAATTCCTGTTAAAGAAATTCAGCCACAGGAAGCACCTAACGCTGAACCTGAACAAGAACCCGAAGAGATCGTCGACGCTCCCGAAGTGAGCGAGGAGCAGGTTGAAAGTACGCCCGAATTTGTAGAGGATGGCGAGAACGAGAAATTTGAATCTTGGAAGATTGCGAAGAGTAAGGAGATCGCTTCTGCTCACGACCGTGTTATTCGGATGACGAATGCACTCGATTCCGCGAAGCAAAATCAACTTACAAACGAAGAGCGCCTCGCGCTTATGCGTGACGCGGGGATTCGTGGAGTAACCGCACAAGACTTTTCGATGTATCAAGGCGATATTATGCGGGCGATTGGGCGGGAGAAAAATAAACTTCGAGGACTCCTTGATACTTACAAAGAGGCGCTTGAAATTGGGCAAATTCCCGAACTCGACGCCGAAACACTCGATGCGCGACTAGAAAGGGGCGAAACGTCGAGTGTACGAATCGATTTTTCGAACGCTGAGCTTGTAAAACAAGCGCTCGCGGAGCAATCCGGGAACGAGGACTATCCTCCGTACCGTAATTTAAGAAATGCGATCAACTCGGGACGGCCGGGAAGGGATTGGCAGTTTATGGGACAGGACTCAAAGGGGAACTATCTGTTTATTGAGGCGAATCAGGCCGTTGAATATGATAATGGAGAGCAGGCAAAGGACCACGCAATCGCGATAAGTAAAAAGCTCGTCGAGGAATACGCAAAAATGATCTAGTATGAAATTTAAAGGGAGGAAAAAATCAGCGTCGGCATTTAAGAAACGGCACCGCAAGCATAATAAGATTTTCGAATCGTTTGCGTACGGGCTCGTTTCCGGATGTATCCTAATCGCCGTATTCGGGATCTTATCAACACTGCTTTCGTAAAATCTTGACAGCATTTAATTAGCACTCTACAATTCGGAGTGCTAATTTGTTTCGTTTATGAATGAACGTTTACAGCGGATTCTTGCGGCGACGGTCCAAGAATACGTAAAAACCGCGGAGCCTGTTGCGTCGAGTACAATCGCGTCGAATTATCGGCTCGACGTCTCTCCGGCAACGATCCGGAATGATATGGCGGTGCTTGAAGAGGAAGGCTATTTGCGCCAACCGCACACCTCTTCCGGGCGCGTCCCGACCGAGGAAGGCTACCGCTTCTACCTCCAACTTATTCGGCAACATAGCCGGAAGCTTGGAGCTAGAAAAGAGCTTCGAGAGGTGGCACAGGGAACTGATGAGGACGTAATGCAGGGGATGGCGAAGGCGCTTTCGCAAATTTCAGGAGAAACAGCGCTCGTGTCGCTCGACGCGAATCGCAATCAAACGACCGGAATCTCGAATCTGTTCTCGAAGCCGGACTTTCAAGACGTTGAAACACTCCGAACGCTCTCGCACATTGTCGATCGACTCGACGAGGTGATGAAGACGGTCTTTGACGACGTGGAAAAAGATGTTCGGGTGTTTATCGGGAACGATAATCCGTTCGGGAAGGAAGTTGCGACAATCGTTGCGAAGTACCGACTCCCGTCTGGAGCGACTGGAATGATTGGACTGATGGGGCCTATGAGAATGGACTATGAAAAAAATTTACAACTGCTCGAGGAAGTTCGCGCAGTCTTAGATCAATCGTATGGAAGAAAAGAATAAATGTGAAAATTGTGAGTGTGAGAAAGAATCTTGTGAGAAGGATGCTTGCCCACAATGCACCGAGTACATGGAAGGTTGGAAGCGGGCGCTTGCGGACTACGAAAATTTGAAGAAAGAGATGGATACGACGCTAACGAAGGGTCGCGAACGGATTCGCGCGAGATTTGCGGAGTCGCTTCTTCCTGTAATGGATAACTTCGATCAAGCGGTTCGCCACGTTCCGGAAACGGAAGACGCGAAAGTGAAGACCTGGCTCCAGGGAGTCACGTTTATTAAGCAACAGTTCGAGGCGGTCCTAAAAGATCTCGGTCTCGAGCCGGTTGCGACGGACGGTGCCTTTGATCCAAATCTTCACGAAGCGGTTGAGGAAAAAGAGGGGGACGGAGGAATGGAGGTTGTAAGTCAGGGCTGGAAAATCGGGGAAACCGTTATCAGACCAGCAAAAGTAATTGTAAAGAAATAATATGGCAAAAATTCTAGGAATCGATCTTGGAACAACAAACTCGGCAATGGCGATTATGGAAGGAGGCCGGCCGAAAATTCTTGAAAACAAAGAGGGTGTACGAACAACGCCGTCGATGATTGCGACAAATAAGGCGGGCGAGCGCGTTGTTGGACTTCCAGCAAAGCGTCAAGCGGTTACAAACCCGAACGACACCTTGTTTTCGATTAAGCGTTTGATTGGACGAAAGTGGGAGGATCCGGAAGTACAACGCGATATTAAACTCATGCCGTACCAAATCGTAAAGCGTGGGGAAGGCGTTGCGGTAAAGATGGGAGATAAGGAATACACGCCACAAGAAATCGGAGCGATGGTCCTCCAAAAGTTGAAGTCGGACGCCGAAGAGAAACTCGGAGAAACGATTACGGAAGCGATTATTACCGTTCCGGCCTACTTTGACGACGCGCAACGACAAGCGACAAAGGACGCGGGAGAAATCGCGGGTCTTAAGGTCATGCGTATTATTAACGAGCCGACGGCCGCGGCGCTCGCTTACGGATTTGATAAAAAAGCGGGACAAAAGATTCTTGTGTACGATCTTGGAGGAGGAACGTTTGACGTTTCCGTGCTCGACGTTTCGGCAGATACCGTTGAGGTTATGTCGACTTCGGGAGATACGCACCTCGGAGGAGATGACTTTGACCTTGTCATTATCAACTGGATTATCGACGAGTTTAAGAAGCAAGAAGGGGTTGACCTTTCGCAGGACAAGCTCGCGCTTCAACGGATTAAAGACGCGGCGGAACGCGCAAAGATCGAGCTTTCAACGGCGCAACAAACTGAGATCAACCAACCGTTTATTACGTCTGGAGCCGAGGGTCCAAAGCACTTAGTCCTCACGCTTACGCGTTCAAAACTCGAGGAGCTCGTAATGCCTCTTGCCGATAAGACAATGAAACCGGTTGAACAGGCGCTTAAGGACGCAAAGCTTTCAAAAGACGAGATTCAAGAGATCGTTATGGTCGGGGGAATGACCCGAATGCCGCTCATCCTTAAGAAAGTCGAAGACTATTTCGGAAAGAAGCCAAACGTTTCGGTAAACCCTGACGAGGTCGTCGCTCTCGGGGCTGCGGTTCAGGCCGGAGTACTTCAGGGAGACGTAAAAGACGTTCTCCTTCTTGACGTCACTCCGCTTTCGCTTGGAATCGAAACAATGGGAGGAATCGCAACGAAGCTTATCGAACGAAATACAACGATCCCGACAAAGAAGTCACAAATCTTCTCAACAGCAACGGATAATCAACCGTCGGTCGAGATTCTCGTTCTTCAAGGAGAGCGCGAGATGGCGGCGGACAACAAAATTCTCGGACGCTTTACGCTTTCGGGCATCCCGCCAGCACCACGAGGCGTTCCACAAATCGAAGTTACTTTCGATATCGACGCAAACGGAATTCTTAACGTACGCGCGGTAGACAAAGGAACAAATAT
>CAZBFR010000038.1:0-7205 GCA_964491425.1 uncultured Gammaproteobacteria bacterium | reverse complement strand
CTACTAGTCCGCGATGAGGTGACGGGACGGTTAATGAATATTTGGGTGAGTGACCATGAACTTGGTCATTTAGCCGGCACAACGGTTCTTCTCGCGATGGACGTTTGGGAGCACGCCTATCTCCTCGACTATCTTCCTAGCGAACGGCCGAAGTATATCGAAAGTTTTTTCTCGAATCTGTCGTGGCAGGTCGTTGAAAGCCGCGGATAGCGTAAAGACAGCTAAATCCTTGCCAAAAGCAAGGGTTTTTGCTACTATGCGCCCGCCGTTAGAGGCAGGAGGTCCCTTGCATATCATTTCGGTGCGTGTCGAGCTGGATCGTTTCGAAGACGGTGCGATTATCGTGGTGCCGTTACGCGCGCAGATTGCGCGAAACCTCGTTTCGAGCATGCGCCAGCGCGGTTTCGACTTCGCTCGCGATCTCGACGACGAGGGGGTCGCTACGGTGCTCGAGAGTCGGATCGAAGTGGCGATGACGAGCGGTGCTCGAGAAGCGCGCGCGGTCGTTCGCCAAGTGAGCAAGTCCTACAAGATCATTCACCAGGGCCGAAGCGCCTGGGAGGCGACCGTTCGCGCGGAGATCCGCCGTGCGATCAAGACGGTCCTGCCGAAACTCAAGGAGCGCGGACGGATCGTCTTCGAGAGCTTGAAGGCTCAGCGCGTTCGGGCAACTGAACGTCGGATGGTCCGCCCGCATCCTGCAACGATGGACGCGCGGTAATCCGCGAAGGAGGTGAGTATGGCTCTGCGCCCACTGTTTCGTGTCATGGTCTTCTTGCGTCGAACCTTTGAGGGGGAGTACGATACGAGTTTTCTCCTCTCTGCGCTCGTGAAGTCCGTGACCGAGGTCGCGCCCGAACTGATGAAGGAGCTCTGTACCTTGCTCGGTGACAACTACCGCGCACCGTACAATGACTCCACGGTGTTTGCGCCCCTGTTCGTGTTCGACATCCGTGGTGGCGAGAAGGTTCACCTCGTCACGATCACGCAGATCGAGCCCGAACCGAAGGTCATTGTGAGCGGAGTGCGATTCGGAAGCGATCAGCGCAAGATCCGTCGCGCGTTTCGCGAAGGGTTGCAGGTGGGTATCGCCGATCTGCGCAACCTCGACGCAAGCGACTTCGTGTTCTCGCCGTACAGCGCTCCCACGGAGCACACGCCGAAGCGGGAAGCGAAGCGCGAACCGGAGAACGAGTCCGGGACGGTGCCTCGATCCGCCGAAGAATACTATGGGTTTCCCTTGTAGGGTACCCTCGTCCGTTCTCTGACCGGCGTCCTCGAAAGGGGCGCCGGTCGAAGCATTTTACTTAAAATGACCCCAATTCTTGACGAAAAAATTGGTTTCAGGTACTCTTTCCCCATTGAATTTACCCGACTATGCCACTCCCATCATTTAGAAGCTCACGCTCAAAAGTCCGACGACGACGCTCACACCACGCTCTTAAGCCAATTCTTATCGTTACCGACAAGAAAACGGGCGAAGCGCGTCTTCCACACCGAGCTCCACCTTCAGCAATGAAAAAGGTAAAGAAGGTTGAAGCGGTGATCGAAAAAGCGGTCGAAAAAAAGACAAAGAAAGCGAAAACTGAAACAGCGGAATAAGACATGCCCTCCGGGGCATGTTTGGTTTTTACAGGACCCTTTAGTATACTTAAGCCACTATGTCGAATCGTCATCTTGCTCGTACGATGGTTATGCAAGTCCTCTTTCAGTGGGATTTTCACGGCCGACCTACGGAACGTCTTCCTGAGATGGTTGAACATGTCCGTCAGGAGTTTGCACCAGACTTTGACGACAGTGGATATGTTGAAGCACAAGTTGAAGGAATTATTTCCCACTTACGTGAAGTAGACGAAGCGCTCACAAAGTTCGCTCCCGAGTGGCCACTCTCGGAAATGACCAATACTGATCGAAGCGTGCTTCGCGTTGGAGCTTACGAGCTTATGTTTGACGAAGGGATTCCGTCAAAAGTTGCGATTAACGAAGCGATCGAGCTTGCGAAGAATTACGGAGGAGAGGCTTCGGGAAAATTTGTAAACGGAGTGCTTGGCGCGATTTTCCGCGCACGCCTCGCCGAAGGAATAACGAAAAAAGCGGACGAAGAAAAACCAAAGAAAGAAGAAAAACCACCACTTGTTTTACCAACCGTATGAACCTAAAAGAATTCGCTGAGTCGATCGGGATTCCATTCGTTGAGGGAGGAAACTTAACCCAGGCCGTCGTCCACCGTTCCTACTTGAACGAAAATCCGGATTTTGCGCTCGATCATAACGAACGCCTTGAGTTTTTAGGGGACGCTGTCCTCGAGCTTGTTGTTACGGAGTATCTCTACAAGACGTTTGATAATCCGGAAGGGGAGTTAACGAACTTACGAGCCGCGCTCGTTAATGGACAAAATCTTGCGGATATCGCTCGCGGAATTAATCTTGAATCGCAACTCCTTCTTTCGCACGGAGAGAGTAAGGATACGAATTCGAAGGCGCGTAATAAAATTTTGGCGAACGCGATGGAGGCAACGATTGGAGCGGTCTACCTTGATTCGGGTTGGGAGGCTGCAAAAGCGTTTGTCGAACGCCATGTTGTTGCGACACTTCCGGCGATTATGGACGAGCAACTCCATATCGACCCAAAGAGTAAATTCCAAGAGGCGGCACAAAGTCGAAGCTCGGTTACTCCAAATTACAAAGTACTTGAGGAAACAGGACCGGATCACCAAAAGCAATTTAGAATCGGGGTGTACCTCGGAAAGGAAATGATCGCGGAAGGAACGGGAACGAGTAAGCAAGAGGCGCAAGTCGACGCCGCCCGTCAGGCTCTTAAAAAGACGGGTTGGTAATCGGGTGTTTATCGTTATGACAAAAACGGTTGGACTTTTTGATTTGGATGGGACGCTTCTTGATTCGGAGGTGATGCGTGACCGAGCGCATCTTGATACGATTTTACACTTTGGTGGGAAGGGATTTCCGGACGGATATGTACGCGAGATCGGAAAGGGGAAGCCGATTATTTCAAAAGAGTTAATTGAACGAACGGGTATCTCCGTTTCCGTCGAAGAGTATATAAAGTTTTACGATGCACAAGTCGTTGTAAGATCTTCGGAAGTAGAACTCGCAAGAGGCGCTAAAGAAGTGCTTGAAGCGATGAGGGAGAGGGGGGTGCGAATGGCACTCGTTACCGCGGCTGGCAGAACGGGAATGAACGCGCTTCTTGATACCGCCGGAATCCGATCATATTTTGAAGTGTGGATAAATGGGGATGATGTTTTGAGACTAAAGCCGGATCCCGAAGCGTACTTACTTGCGTTGGAGAAAATGCACGTGTCTCCCGAAGACTGCTTTATCCTAGAGGACTCGCCGTCTGGTGTTTCTGCGGGTGTTGCCTCTGGTGTAAAAACAGTTGCAATCATCCGTCGCCACAACAAAGCTTTTGATCTTTCGCTGGCTCATGAAACGGTGAGTGAAACCGAGTCGACCGAGACACTCGTAGATAAACTTCTCGAATAAATAAAAAATCGCGACCTTGAGTCGTGATTTTTTTGGTGCGCCCAGAGGGATTTGAACCCCCGACCAAGTGATTAAGAGTCACCTGCTCTACCGCTGAGCTATAGGCGCATTCCCTGGTGCGGCGTGAGGGATTTGAACCCCCGACCCTCTGTTCCGAAGACAGATGCTCTAATCCCCTGAGCTAACGCCGCATTTCGCCGTAAATAGTACCTAAATCTTGTCGAAACGTCAATGTCTTACTATACTAAGGGCAATATGAGTTATATTTTCATCCTTGGAATTATCTTGGTCGCGATTCCTCTCCTTGTGATCGAGGGCTTTGCACACGTGATCTTTTTCTCGTTTATGCGAGATGATAATGATACAAGGAGCCTTCTTAATTTGGCGCTTGGGATCATGGCGTTTGGCCTTCTCTTGATTTTGATTCATTACGGAATGAAGGCGGTAAACTAGTATGAAGGGACTTTTTTTCGGGGCAGTGCTTTTGTTCATGCCCTTTTTTGCGTTCGCACAGGTCGGCGAAGTCGCTTCCGACCTTGAGCAGTTTGACGCTCGAGTTGCGGAAATTGAGGCGCGTCTTGAGACGATTGGAGAGGGGATTGAGGCGTATACGCCGGCTGAAACGCGCGAATTCCGCGCGAAGGTTGTCGAGATCGTTCGCGAGTTTGAGGTGAACGGTGAACGACAAATGGAATTTATCGTTGAGGAAAACGGTGTGTTCTATACGATCGATACCTCGCTCGCGCTTATCGAAGGGGTTCGCTATAAGTTAAAAGTTGGGGACTCGGTCCTTGTCCAGACCGTAACGGCGAACGGTGTGATCGACGCGGTGTACTTAATGGATGTTATTCGAACGAAAGCGCTAGTGTTGATGGTCCTCGTGTTCTTTCTAACGATTCTTGCGACCGGTGGTGTGCGTGGTCTTAAGGCGGTCGGTGGACTCGTTGTAACGGGAATTGTGCTCTTTGGGTTTATGTACCCGATGATTCTTAAGGGGAATGATCCGGTTCTTATTGCGGTTCTAAGCGCCGTTGCGATTCTTCTCGTAAACATGCATCTCTCGCATGGGTTCAATCTTCGAACGCTTCGCGCGTTTTCTTCGACGGTTATTGGTGCCGTTCTTGTGCTGATTTTTGCCAAGCTCTTTACGGGAATCGCGGATCTTACCGGGCTTGCGAGCGAGGAGGCGGTTATGCTCTATTTTTCCTCGGATGTCATTGTTCCTAAGGGGATTCTCCTCGCGGGAATTTTAATCGGAGCCGTTGGAGTTCTCGACGATATTGCGGTTGCGCAAACGGAAGCTATCGAGGAACTCGCGGAGGCGAATCCGAAATTGACGCGGAAGGAACTCTTTACGCGCGGGATGCGCCTTGGACAACACCATATCGCGTCGACGATTAACACACTCGTACTTGCCTACGCCGGAGTCGCGACCCCGCTCCTTCTACTTTTTCTTATGACGGACGCGATTACCTTTTCGCGGTTTATTAACGAGGAGCCGATCGTTGAGGAGATTGTACGAACGCTTGCGGGCACGATGGGGCTTCTTCTAACGGTACCAATCGCGACCTGGTTTGCGACTTTTGGCTATAAACGCTAATATTTGACCAATATGGACGAGAAAAAAATGACAACGCGTACAGAGGACTATAACGAGTGGTATCTCGACGTAATCGCCGGAGCGGATATGGCGGAGCATTCACCGGTCAAAGGGTGCATGATTATTAAGCCGTATGGATACGCGATTTGGGAGCGGATGCAAGAAGTGCTTAACGCGGAGATTAAAAAGACGGGCGTAAAAAATGCCTATTTCCCGCTATTTATTCCAAAGTCATTTTTAACAAAGGAAGAGAATCATGTTGAAGGGTTTGCGCCGGAAGTGGCGACGATTACCGAAGCTGGAGGGGTGCCTCTTGAGGAGCCGATTGTCGTTCGACCGACGTCGGAGACGATTATGTACGATACGTTTAGTCGTTGGGTGCAGTCGTATCGCGATCTTCCGCTATTGATTAATCAGTGGGCGAACGTCGTGCGCTGGGAAAAACGCACGCGCCTCTTTTTACGCACAACGGAATTTCTTTGGCAGGAGGGTCATACGGTTCATTCTACCGAAGCCGAGGCCGACCTTCGCGCGCGTCAAATGCTCGAGGTGTATCGTTCGTTTGCGGAAGATGTTCTCGCGGTACCGGTTGTTCCTGGCGTGAAAAGCGACAGTGAGCGATTTGCGGGAGCGGAGAAAACCTATTGCGTTGAGGCGATGATGCAGGACGGAAAGGCGCTCCAGTTTGGAACCTCGCACATGCTTGGTCAGAATTTCGCGAAAGCATTTGGGGTGAAATTTACCGATGAACAAAATAAGGAACAGTTTGCTTGGCAAACAAGTTGGGGAGTTTCAACGCGTATGATCGGAGGTCTTATTATGACCCATAGCGACGACGCGGGTCTCGTCCTTCCTCCAAATATCGCGCCGATCGAAGTTGTTCTTCTTCCGCTTTGGTTTAAGGATGAACAAAAGGAGAGTGTCATGTCTGCCGTGGCAACTCTTCGCGCGGGGCTTGAAAAGAAGGGAGTGCGCGTTGAGGTTGAAACACGCGACATGCGTCCAGGGGAAAAAATGTTCTTCTGGGAGAAGCGGGGAGTGCCTGTTCGAATCGAAGTTGGTCCTCGAGATTTAGAAGCCGGTCAGTGTGTTATTGCGCGCCGCGATACCAGCGAAAAAATGACCGTCCCGTTAAAGGACGCCGTTTCCGCCACCCGAAAACTTCTCAAAGCGATCCAAAAAAATCTCTTTAAGCGTGCCCTTACGCTTCGAAAAACCCGAACTGTTTCGGCAAAGAATTGGACGGCGTTTACGAGGGCGATCGAAGAAGGGAAGTTCGTCCTTGCACACTGGGACGGATCTCCTGAAACTGAAAAGGCGATTAAGGAAGAGACGGGCGCAACAATCCGATGCATCCCGTTTAATGAACCAAAGTCTGAGGGAAAATGTATCAAGACCGGCGCCCCTTCAACGCAACGGGTGATCTTCGCCAAGGCGTACTAAATTTCCCCCAGGACAGGTCTCCCGCCGAAAGCGGGTATCCGATCACAGATCTTAAAAATACCCCCTGTTTTTATTGGGAAATTTGCGTGTTTTAAAAACATCTGTGATCGCACCCCCGTTCCCGCGGAAAAGAGTACACATCCCCCTACTCGACAAAGAGGCGGGTTTGTGAAAATCTAAAGAAGACTCCCCACTAATAAACTATGTTGGGAGATTTTTTGTTTAAAGGAAATGACATTCCTTGGTACCGCATTCGCGGGGAAATGGTTGTGATCGACGAGGATTTAGCAAAAGTCTTTAGCGTGACAACGAGGGCCCTAAACCAATACGCGAAACGTCGCTTTTGGTTTGGGCAGATTACGAACTTTACTCTTGAGCCAGATGAAATGTACTCAATCTATTTTACGGAGGGCCAGCGGGGAAACGAAAAAAGAAATCGGCGCTATCCGTATACCGTTTATACGAAACGCGCCGTAAATCTTTTAGCGGGCCATTATGGTCGAAAGCGGGTTAGGCCTTTTTCTTAAGAGCATCTTTCAAATTCTTCCCTGACTTAAACTTTGGAACGCGGACTTCCGGAACGTCGATCGATTCTTTCGGGTTACGCGGGTTTACGCCCTTGCGAGCGGCGCGGACGCGGGAGGAAAATGTTCCAAACC
>CAZBFR010000037.1:0-7719 GCA_964491425.1 uncultured Gammaproteobacteria bacterium | reverse complement strand
ACGCCTTTGAAAATATCGAACATTTCCAAGACGAACTCGAGCGCCTCGCGAGAGCGCAACGGAAGAAGCGTAAACCGACGCGTTAGTATGATATAATGGTTCCATTAATGTTATGGAAGCGATACGCACGACAATTATTGCAACGATCGGACCGGCGTCGAAGGATGTCGTCACGATTGCGAGGATGATCCATGCCGGAATGTCGGTTGTACGCTTGAATTTCTCCCACGGCACGCACGGGGAGCACGCCGAATATATTCGCTCGGTACGCAAGGCGGAGAAAAAGACCGGAAAAACGGTTGCGATTTTACAAGATTTACAGGGGCCGAAACTGCGCCTCGGGATTTTACCAAAAGCTGGGATTGAGCTGAAAAAGGGGGAGGAGTGGCGACTTTCGGGTGCGTCGCTTGAATACGAGGGCGGGAATACGCTTCCGATCGATGTCCCCGAACTCTACCGCGATGTTAAAAAAGATCACCGTGTCTTTTTAGACGATGGGGTGATCGAGGCGAAGGTCCTCCGCGTCGAAAAGAAGGAAATCGTTATTCGAATTATAAACGGGGGGCGCGTAAGCTCAAATAAAGGGATGAACGTTCCCGATTCGGTTGTTTCGCTTCCCGCGTTTACGGAAGAAGATCAAAAAGATTTACTCTTTGGGCTCGAGCAGGGAGTTGATATTGTCGCCTTGTCATTTGTCACGGACCCGATTACGGTTACGCGCGTTCGCGCCCTTATCGCGAAAAAATGTAAAACACTCGGGCGAACGGTTCCGCAAATTCTCGTTAAGATCGAGCGTCGTCAAGCGATTGAACGACTCGAAGAAATTCTTACGGTTTCCGACGCCGTAATGGTTGCTCGCGGAGATCTCGGAATCGAAATGCCGTTTGAAGAACTCCCGATTTTACAGAAAGAAATTATCGACGAGGCGCGACGATTTGGAGTGCCGGTCATTGTCGCGACGCAAATGCTCCACTCAATGACCCTTAACCCTCGCGCAACTCGCGCGGAAATTACCGACACCGCGAACGCCGTATTTGATCACGCTGACGGAGTTATGCTTTCGTCCGAATCCGCGGTAGGGGAGTATCCCGTGGAATCGGTCGCGACTCTTCGAGTGATTATCGCTGAAGCGGAAAAGAACCCGCAACTCTATCGTCCGCTCGAGCATCATTTCCACGTCGGACTCTCCGTTCAAGCTGTCCTCGCGTCAACGCTCGCGCAACTTGCCGAACTCGAGGCGATCGACCTAGTTGCGATCGTTGGGGAGGACGAGCAGGCAATGGCCGTGCTTCGCTACGCTCGTCTACGCCTTCCGGTCTACGTCGCGACCCGCTCCACAATGCCGAAAACCCGCTGGCACCTTTTCTCGCACGTCTTTCCCGTCGCGGTTGACGTTGAGCAAGAAACGTTTGTCTATCAAATGGACGCCGCTCTTCGAAAGCAAAAACTCCTCCGCGGAACGCAAAAATGCGCCTACTTAACGACCGGCGCACGCGGTCAACTCGAACTTATCGTACGTTAGAAAGGAACGAATCGAGCGACCGATTAATCGCGGTTTCGATTTGCCCGTTAAGCCATTTTTGAAACGGGGCGCTCGTTACAAGTTCGCGTAACCCGAAAATCATAACGGCAAACAAAATCGTTGTTCCAATGACAAATCCGAGTCCCTGGATCATACTTCCAAGAATCATCCCGCCAATTCCTCGTCCAAGCCGAGGTGTTTTTATTCGCGATACCGCGTCCGTCAACTCGTCGATCGAATCTTGGAGCGCGCGGATTTCTTGTAAGAGGAGTTTTGTTGTCGTTCCTCGTTTTTGTTCGTCCATATAGCTTTATTGTAGCACATCCCTTATCGGGGTATAATCACTTTAAATGGAGTTTTCGTATCGTCCATCGTCTATTCGTGTCCTCCTTTCCGCGCTTTTTCTTGCGTTTCTTGTTTCCGTATTTGCGTATCTTGTAAGCGCGCGGTTTGGAGATATCCTTGTTTCCGTTGACGCTCCGACGCACTTTATGGGCGGGGAAGCGTACGTTGTTGATTGGGAAGTAACGGGACCGGCGACGAACGTCGACGTATATGTATCGTTTGACGATGGTTTGAGCTTTAATCTTCTCGAGACGGCCTTGCCGGTCAATGGCACGTATACTTGGCGCGTGCCAAACGTAAACGCGTCGAAGGTGCGCTTACGAATCGACGCGCGAAACGGCGACGGACGCGTGCGTGGGCGTGCACTCTCGCCACTTACAACGATCGTGGCGAGTACGACCCTTCCGATCGTTTTGCTTAAAGACATTCAAGAATATGATCCGGTTGCGGAGTATTTTTCCGACCGCGATACGTTTGAGCAGGCCCTTCCTGACGATCTCGCGATTGGCGACCTCGTCCGTTCAAAGTCGCTTCCTGCGGTGTACTTTATCGGTGGGGGAGGTGAGCGTCACCCGTTCCCAAACGAAACAATCTATTTTAGTTGGTTTACGGATTTTGAAGACGTGAAGACGATTGATGACGAAATGATGGCGGATATTGAACTCGGGCGACCGGTACGGGTGCGTCCGGGGACATGGCTTATAAAAATCCAATCGACCCCGCAGGTTTACGCCGTCGAGCCGGGCGGAATTTTACGCTTCGTAAAGGACGAGAGAATGGCTGAAGATCTTTACGGCGAAACGTGGAATAAGAAAATTATCGACGTTGAACCAACGCTCTTTTTCTCGTATCTCGAAAATAGCTCGGTGTGTGATTGTGATATGCACACAACGGCGAGTGTTATCGAAAAAGACGGTGTGCGATATTATATTGCGGAAACGGGTGATCTTCGACCGTTTGAAAATCGCGAAGCGTTTCTCGCGAACCACTTCCAGGATCGTTTCGTGCTAAAGGCACTCGAGGGTGATTTTACGCGAGCGATTGGCCCGACGATCCGCGCGCACGAAGAGGTCTTAACCGACTATCAGGATATCGCACGAGAATTTTAATATGGAATTAAGCGAATTTTCCGACATCGTCTATCAAACATTCCTCTTCTTCCAGATTTTTATTCAGGTACTTCTTTTAATCTACTTGTTTGAATATCTCGAAAAGCACCACGGCGTTGCAAAAAAGAAACCGATCCTCACGACCCGCACCGTCTCAATTATCGTCCCTTGCTACAATGAAGAAAAGACCGTGAAGAAAACGATCCATTCGCTTCTCGCCCTCGATTACCCGAAAAAAATGGTAAAGATCATTGTCGTTGACGACGGGTCGACGGATGGAACTTGGGAGGCGCTCCAAGAGTTTAAGAACGAGGAGAATGTGCTTCTGTTGAAAAAGAAGAACCAGGGAAGTAAATATCATGCCCTAAATTTTGCGCTCGAACACGTCGAGAGCGAGTTCGTCGGATGTCTCGACGCTGATTCTCGCGTTGATTCACAAGCGCTTAAAAATAGTATTAAGCATTTTAACGAGGAAGACGTAATGGCGATTGTACCGACCCTGACGATCGATCACCCACGATCATTTTTACAGTACCTCCAAAAAGTTGAGTACGAAATCGGGAACGCGATGCGAAGTGCGATTTCGGCGATGGATGCGCTCTATATTGCGCCGGGTCCATTCTCGATTTTTCGTAAATCCGTGTTTGATCGCTTTGGAGGTTATAGTTACGCCCACCACACGGAGGACCTCGAGATCGCCTTGCGTATCCAGTCGGCAGGCTACCGAATCGGCTACTCGTCCGACTCGTTTGTCTATACGGTTGGCCCAGCGACCTTTAATGGTCTTTTAAAACAACGCGTCCGTTGGCTTACCGGGTTTCTTCGTAACATGATTGATTACCGCCGACTCCTTTTTTCGCCGAAATATGGAAATCTCGGAATGATTGTCCTTCCGTATTCGATCTTCTCGATCGTGTCGTTCCTCTATCTCGCGCCAAATACCGTCGTCCGCCTTGCTTCTTGGCTTTCGGAGGTCCAGTACGCGGTTCTCGGATTTTCGCTCGACGATATTACGGTTGGGTGGATGTATGTCGGGCGTACGACTCCGATTATGATTACGCTTTCAATGTTTGCTATCGTCGGAATTTTCCTCTATATCGGCCGAAGGACGGTTAATAGGCGATTTATTAGTTGGGACATTGCTATTCTTGCGGTTTATCCGGCAATCGCCGCTGTTTGGGCCTTAAAATCAATCTACGACGTCGTCTTTTCCCGGGACGTTCCGTGGAGATAACAATAATTATGAAACATGCAACGAAATACATTACAGCGTTTTTAATCACGGCAGTGATGTTTGTTACGGCGATGGTTGTTTCCGACGAACTTGAACAGCGTCGGACGGTTGATATAGGCTCGATTCGTAACGGTCTCTCACTTCAGCTTGCAAGCGACGAACTTGAGGATGAGCTTCGCGCAGGGGCGGAGTGCGATCTTTCCCGCCGTCAGTCGTTTGGGGAAGAGCTCGGATCACTCGGACAGAAGATAACGTATCTTGAAGAACTTAAAGGTTCGGACGATATTGAGGTAATGCAACTTAAGGCGGAGCATTCTCTCCTTCAAATTCGAGACTATCTTCTTACGAAGGCCTTTAATGAAAAATGTGAGGATAAAATCCCAACCGTTGTCGCGTTTCTTGCAAATGATGGATGCGAGGACTGTTTGCGCGCATGGCACCGACTAAGTGCGTTCCAGCAAGAGTATCCGGAAGTTCGCCTCTATGCCTTCGATACACTTCTTGATATGTCCGTTATTCGCACGTTCCGCGATGTCCTTGGCGGTACAAATGAACAGATCCCTGTAATCTTCTTTAACGACGAACTTCTTGAAGGGTCGCTCGATGAACTCCCGGAGGAACTTAAGCGTCGAGCAGATCTCGTTGTCGATCGGGAGGTAGATGAAAAAGAAATCGTTGAATAACCGAAATCCCCGCTCAAAAGGCGGGGATTTCTTTAGACTCAATCACGGTATGAATTGCCTTGATAAAAGGAGGGAAGCGTTTGGTTTCCTCGGTGAGGCGGTGGGCGGTTCGATGGACATGATTCTCGGGAACAAGTTGTTTGCGGGAGATGGCAAGCTCGGGCGGACATGACAAGGTCAAAATTTCGACGTCGTAGCCGAAGGCACGGGCGGCAAGGTTGTAGGGCGTGATTTCCCAAAGTGCAACGTTTGTATTGTCTACGGCAATAAGTGGGCGCTTGTCGGTAAGGGCTTCTATAAATGCGCGGTAGCAGGACTCATGCGCCTCTTGGAGCTTGGTCGCGTCGTAGCGGTATTCGTTGTTTTCGTCCAAAAAGAAATGATCCGCTGAAACAACGAAAGCTTCCGGCGTATTTTTCGCAATCCACGTCGTTTTCCCTGATCCAGAAATTCCTCGTAAAATGATCACTTTCATAACAGGCCTATTCTCGCATGGCTTAAACGAAAACACCACCCTTGAGGGGTGATGTGGTCGTGGCGGGTCGGACGGGACTCGAACCCGCAACTTCCGCCGTGACAGGGCGGTGCTCTAACCAGTTGAACTACCGACCCAATTGGTAATTCCGTGCAAATATCTTAACAGGGGGGTGAAAAATTGGCAAGAGGGATAATTGAATGAAGTGAACCCCCGGACGCAGCGTAGGCTGGCCGGGGGCAGGGGTCACTCGTGGCGCGCGAGGAGCCGAAGGGTCGGACACTCGGGCGGACGAGAAGGGGATTCGAGACATGATTTCGGCACGATTGCGCCGGTAATCGTGGTGAGGCATGGGCCGATTTCGCAGGCACCGATTCGTACGCCTTCCGCTTCCCAGTCGGTGGCGACCATCGCCTCGTAGTCTCGGTACCGGAAGCTACACACGCTTCTTGTGCACTCTTCTTGTACGTCGATTGGGATCGGCTCGATCCGTTTCGACGGAATGTCGTTGTTGTAGTTCTCGAAGTACGAGTCTTCGGGCGCGTTGTCGACGAGCTCCTCGAGGGGCTCGACCGCGGGCGCTATGACGAACGCCTCTTCGATCTCGGGAACGTCGACCGGCTGTTCCTCCTTGATCTCGACGCTCGGCGTCGGGGCAGGGGGGAGTACTTCGATCGTGTTCTCGAGAATGATCGGATTAGCGTTCCGAACGATCGCTCGAACGGGTAGAGCCGGCGGAATGACAACGAACTGCCGATCCGGAGCTTCGACGAGCGTTGTCTCTGCGATTGGTTCGGGCACAAGGTCTTTAACGGCCATGTACCCGGTCGCAATGACAACGACGCTGGCGAGAATGCCAATGCTTCCGACCGCGATAACCCCGTTCCAAACGAGGCGCTCAATTCGCTTCACGCTGTCGGCTTCGATCACCTGAAGCGCATTGTGATACTTGCTGAGGGAGTCAATTTCGACACCCTCCGGATCGTTTGGATCGGTTTCTACGACCACCTCGGTGGCGGTACTTCTCATGGGTGCCGGTGGACTCGTGCGCGCCTCCGTTGGCGCATCCTCGTCGTCTTCCTCGCGAAGTACGGCGGGGACGAGCGTAAGTCGGCTCGGGGGTGCGGCCTCTTCGTCTTCTCCCGACTGCGTGTCCGCGTAGGTCGGGTCCGATCGACTCGGTTCGTTCTCGAACGAGTGCGCACTTCGGAGTCCGTACTCGCTCGCGTCAATCTTTCCGTTCGCTCGAACACGAACGATTTTTCCCCGAACAATCAGGGTGTCGTCGGCGTTCAGGGTGTATTCCATGTCCGTTCGCAAGCGCTGCCTATGCGGCTTCGTGTCGACGGGCTCTCCGCCGGCTCCCGTCGGGGGAGGTGGTCGTTCTATGATGATTCCGGGTGTTCGAGCGGTGACATGAAATCGTTCGAGCAGGCCGTGCCTGATTTCAAAAACGCACGAACCCGCATTGAGAGAGAGTTCCCCATCCGACGCAAGTACTTTTACTCGAACCGTCGGACGAATCGTTCCGATAGCAACGTCGTCAACGTAGATATTCCACACTTGAGGCTCCGGGAGAGGTTGTTTGAAGGTACGAAAAAGAAGGTTAGCAGAGAAAATTTGTTTTGTAAATGCGAAAACCGGTCCGTACGAAAAGGGAGTACCTTCTTCATACGAACCGGTTACGGTCCAGGGTCCGCGCTCGGCGCGGGCTGGACTAGTTGCCTAGCCGTTGAGGCGGTGGTTGGTGGCCACCACCTCGGGGCATACCGCCGTCGCCGGGCGCGACTCGGTCGGGTCGGACGGCAGACACGCCGCCGTCACCGCGTTCCCCGTCGTCTTGTCGACGATGCAGGGGACGGGGGCGCTGTTGATGGCGCTCGATCCCGACTCCCAGCACACCGGTTTGACCTCCGTGTTGCGGAGGAAGAAGCCCCAGCGGTCCGCACCGTAGTGCAGGCACCAGGACTCTCCCTCGTTACACGTCGTCCAATCCGGACCGCCGAGCAACGCGAGCGTGCTCGGGTCGACTGGGGCGCCGGGGGGCGTCGGGGTCGTCGTCGCGACGGTCGGCGCGGGGGCCGGGGCCGTGACCGCGGTCACCTGGACGGGGGTGTTGCCACCCGCCGACCAGCGCCAGACCCCGAACGCGATGATCCCGAGGAGGATCAGGGCCGCGACGAGCAGGCCCGTGATCGTCGCGAACCATCCGCCGTTCGTCGCCTTGGGGGGCGCGGGCGGGGTGGTGAGCAGATCCTGGGCGCGCTTGAGCGAGCCCTCGGCTGCGATCACCCCGGCCTTGGCACGATTCGTGGCCTTCTTCGCCTCGGTGGCCTTCTCGGTCGCCTTGT
>CAZBFR010000036.1:0-8090 GCA_964491425.1 uncultured Gammaproteobacteria bacterium | reverse complement strand
CATGGATCTGCTATACTGTGGGTAATATGAAAAAATCGCTATTTGCACTTTGTGCATTGTCATTGTTTCTTGCCCCACTTGGTGCGTTTGCCTCCGGTCCGTCGACGCCGAGAAATGCGATCGGACGGATTCTTTTGCAGGTCGAGGAGCGAGGGGAGGCTTGGTACGTCGATCCAGTGACCGAGGATCGTTATTATTTAAAGGATGGGCCACTCGCGTATCAAGCGCTTCGCGAGTTTGGGCTTGGGATTACGACAAGCGATTTGCGCGGGATTCCGATCGGTGGGCAGGAGTATGGGGGACATGATTCGGATGGGGATGGTCTTGAAGATAAGTTTGAGGAGGCGATTGGGACGGATGGAGCGAAGATGGATACGGACGGGGACGGGTTTCACGACGGCCTCGAGATTAGTAATGGGTACAATCCGTTTGGGAAGGGGAAACAGGTCGTTAATACGGCGCTTGTTAATCGTGTAAAGGGGCGAATTCTCCTCCAGGTTGAGGACATGGGTCAGGCTTGGTACGTAAACCCGGTCGACGGAAAGCGTTACTATATGCGTAATGGGGACGCGGCGTACTTTATCATGCGCTATATGGGCCTCGGGGCGACGAATGCGACGCTCGGGGCGATTCCGCTCCACGCAAGACACGAAGCGGTTGTTGAATGTGGTGACGATAGTGAATGTTTACAGGCGCACCTCAAAGCACTCAGCTACGTCCATTACGCGACGGATGATATAACGCTAGAAAGCTCGGAGTACCGAGGCATTCTTGAGGAGGTAAGTGAGGGGGCGGGAGAGGGATCTTGGAAGATCGGGCTTGATGTGTCTTTGAGGAAATTTGTCGGGCAAACGAACATGGGCACTGAGTACACATATAATATGACGGTAAATTCGAGTGGGTATGAGGATGGTGTTTTGGTCGAAGACTCACGACAGATCGTTACGTGCTACATGACTCGGTCTATGGCTGCGGAGTTTTTTAGCGCAATGGATATTGAGGCGGCGCTTCTTTCCGAGGATAACGGTTGCCAGTATCAGGCTCTCTCGTTTCCGGTTGGTGGATAGCGTGTTATTATGAATAAATTTCGGGTCATATTTATCCATGGTAATGATACGATGCGGTGGTCTTATAAGTGGACGCCGTGGCTTAAGGAGCAACTTGACGCCATAGGGCTCGAGACCGTTTTTGAAACGTTCCCGGATTCAATCCATGCGCGGAAGGAGTATTGGTTGCCGTTCTTGAAGGACTATCTAAAGGCTGACGAGCGGACGTTGATTATCGGTCATTCTTCGGGGGCGACAGCGGCGATGAAATATGCTGAAACGAATAAGATTTTCGGGTCCATTTTAATTTCGCCGTGCTATACGGATCTCGGGCTTGAAGAGGAGCGGATTAGCGGATGGTACGACGAGCCTTGGGATTGGGCATCGATTAAGAACAATCAGGAGTTTATCGGGCTGTTCTATTCGAAAAATGACGAGATTATTCCGCTTGTGGAGTTTGAGCACATAAAGGCCCAATTGAATCCCGACCAAGTTGTTGTCTTTGAAGAAGATGGACATTTTCTCAATCAGACGCAGTTTCCGGAAGTTGTTGAATGTGTTAAGAAATTGATTGAATGATATGGCCTTTGCACACGAAGCTCTTAATCAAACGGGGGAGATGCCGCTGGTTTATACGGCGGCGTCGAAACACCTCTTTTATTTTCGTGCGCATATTTCTAAATACGCTTTGGAGCAGGGGGCTGTGCCGCTTAATCCGTTCATGATCTTTGACTACTTTTTCCTTGATACGGTAGATCGGGATTTGGTGCGCAAGGGGAATAATAATCTTGTGAGGAGAGCGGACGAGGTTTGGGTGTTTGGAGATGTTTCAAACGGTGTTTTAGCGGAGATTTTACTCGCGAAGTCGCTTGCGAAACGAATAAAATACTTTCGCGTTGAGAAGTCGCGGGAGATTGTGGCAATTTCCGTTGAGGAGGTTGGGCTTGAAGATGAAGTAAAGGAATTTAGGGATCAGTTATGAAGCTGGCTCTCATCTGTTTTCGTTAAAATATTCTTGTACCAATAAACGGGAATGGCGATTGGGCTGATGAAGATGATAAGAAGGACCCAAAGGACGCGGTCGTCTTCGGGGAGGTGCTTGTAGGCGTGGATTGCGTAGACGATAATTGCGGTTAGGGCGACGATGTTTAGAATCGCGCTCAGTAAGAGAAATAGGATGAGTATGACGAAGTAGTATTCTCCGGCGAATTCAAGATTTGGGATCATTAGAGCAAACAAGAACCCCATCATCATCTGTATAACAATGAGGATTGGAGGCATGAGGGCAAGAACATGGTAGGGAGTTTTGTTCATAAAACGAAAACCGCCGGTGAGGGCGGTTTAAATTTTTATCGTAGTCGGTAGGTAATGTCGACGTTGAGGGTGATCGTTTGTTCACCTTCTTCGAGCTTAAGCTCAACGGCTCCGCCTCGTCCCATGTCGGAAGCCATGCTCTCGTACATTGGGTAGAAACCTCCGTCTTGGTATTCGTAGTAGCCTACGACGGAATCGATCGCGAGGTCGAGAGAGTCGGCGATTTGGTCTGCTTTCTCACGGGCTTGTTCGATTGCGCTTTCGCGAGCTTCCGCGAGGTATTCCTCTGGATTTTCAACCGAGAAGTTTGGACCCGAGAGGGAGGTGTCCGGCTTCTTTGTCGCAACGTCGACGACCTTATCCGTAATATCAAGGTCTCGGACGGTTACCGTTAGGTTTTGGAACGCTTGCCATCCCTTTACTTCGTATTCTCCCGTTGTTGGATTCCAGGTTGTGTTTTCATAGACCGAAACCGATTCTGTTTTAAGATCCTCTTTTTCAATATCGAGGGCCTTAAGTTCGGTTGTGATCTCGTTCATGATCTTTGCGTTCGCTTCTTTCGCTTTCTCCGCTGTTGCCGCATCGGTTGATACGGAGATTGAGAAGGTTGCGATATCTGGCTTTACATCAACCTCACCCTTACCGGAAACGGCGATTGTGTTACTCGTTTCCGTTTGACCGATATAGGCGCCTTCGCGGAGGGTGTTCGCAGTTTTCGCGGCAAGGAAGGCGAAAAGGGCGATACTAATAAAGATTGCGAGGACGTAGAGCACTGGCTGTTCACGGCGATCTGGGAAGATAGACATAGGTGTTTAATTATGAATTTATTATGGCATGGATAGGCTCCAAACGCCAGTAGGGTTTGCGAATAAGATTTTTCGGTTAGGTTCGTCGATAACCATTGATACGGCCGTTGCAAGTTCAGCGTTTTGGTACTGCGCGAGGAGGGCGCCTTCCTTGGTAAAGACGAGAATGCGTTTTTGCGACGGATCGAGGATATAGAGCGAGGTCGAGGTTGCCGAGGTCCAAATTTCGCGGGCGTCCGCAAGCGACGGTTCGACGGTCGCGAGGGCGAACGTTTGCTCACGTCCTGAGCGGAAGCGGACGACGCCGTTCGGGTTAAGGATGTAGACGTCGCCGTCGATCGCGAAGTCGCGGGCGAGTTTAAGATCGGTTGTGCGGTCGATAATCCAGTTTGTCCCGCCTTCGTACTGCGTGCCCTGTGTTCGCATTTTTACGATTTGTTGGGCGCCTGGGTTTAGGGCGTAGAGGGTGTCATTGTACAGCTGGATCGCGACGGACTGATTCGCGGCGGTTATTCCGCTTACGACCGGGGTTGCGAGGTTTCCGCTAATACGGACGAGGCCCGAGGAGAGGAGGGCGAGGACATTTCCGCCTTCGCCGGTCATTTGTCGAGGGGACTCGGCGAGCGTCGAGCCGAGGGGTGTTAGCGCACCCGCTTCGAGACGCGTCGGCGCGGTTCCCGTTGTCGCGTAGATCGCTCCTCCGGCTTCGGTTAGCGCGGTAATATTTTGTCCGCCTGCGAGAAGCGTCGCTTCGACAGGGGTTACGCCGTTTATTTTCATCGCGAGGGCGTCGATCGACGTTTTAAGCGACGTAATCTCCTCTTGGTAGCGTTCTTGCTCTTGGATTGTATCGAAAAGGGCAACGGCTTCTCCGACAAGGGTTTTCGCTTGCGCGGTGTTGCCGTAAATAAGGCTCGCTTCCGCGGAATTCCGCTTCTCGTCGATTTTTGCGAGAACGGTTTCGGTTACAAGGAAGCGTTCCTTCTTTTTCGCGGACTGATTCGCGAGGGAAATCGCGATAATCACACAGATCGCAAGCATTGCAAGAAAAACCGAGGCGAGTTTGGCGGGACGAGGGAGCGCACGGACGTCGTGGTAAAGCGTTCTCGCTCGTTCCGAAGCTCTCGCCATTGCAGTTCGAGGTCTTGATCCCGGCTTAATAATCTTCTTTGAAAGAGCGAAGAGCGTTTTTAGGACCTTTAGAGTAAAAATCGCAACGAGTGAAAGGATGTGAACGAGTATCATTAGCGTCCGTTTAACCGTGCTCTTAAAACCCGAATGCCCGGCGCTCGAGAGCTGTTGCATAATCGGCTTTCGAAGGGTGTTCACGATACTTGTAAGGTCCGGAGATTGTTCACCGAGAATTCGCGTCGTCGCTTCCTGCGTCGAGGAGAGACCTTCGATCGAGGAAAGCGGATTTTCCTTTTTCGGCTGTTTTACCCCTGGATCCTTCGTTTGAAACGCAATCGCTCCGTAGCAGGTCGCCGCTCCAAGATACTGTTTAATCCGTTCGATCGCGCCAGCAGGGGGAAGGGTAACGAGAATTTCTTGGAGTTCATCAACGGAAATCGTATTAACCGGAACTCGTGTTCCTACGTAAAACACATCTCCCGGGTGAAGTTCACCGTCAAGAACTGATTGTAAAATATCTTTCCAAGATAACTCCTCACGATCGTCAAAGTATTGGTCAAGATGATAAAGCACATAGCGCTCTTTCGCCGTTTTGTGCATAAACAGCGTCGTAAGTTTTCCAACGCCCGCGAGAAGCACGTTCGTATTATAGACAACGCCAAATACGGCGTGAAAATCGGAAAGCGGAATCCCAGCGCCGTCGAGCACCCCGTCGAGAATCGTTGCCCGCATTTGCTCCATAAATTTCTCAAAGCGTCTCGGGATATTCGCGTTCGGTTCGAGGTTTGAACAAAAATCTTGGAGGGCACTCTCGATGAGTTTTACAAGTCGAACACGCGCCGGATTTTGGCGACCCGTAAGTTTAACAAGCCCGAACGGCCGAACGGCTCCCTTGTCGAGTTCCTCAAGAAACGTAAACAATAAAACGGGATCTCGATCGGAAACCGATTCAATCTTCGCGCTTTTAAGAATATACGGGTTCATCTTTACGGATTGAGGAATAGTCTTTACTATGAGTATATACGAATTAGTATGTCTCTTCAATCAACGGGCAAGCCCACAAGTTTCCACATAGAACACTTATTTGGTTCAAAGACACGGGTTCGGATTTTAACCCTATTTCTTGACGCTCCCGACCGAGCTTATTATGTTCGGGAATTAACCCGCCGCATCCAGGCGCAACTCAACTCCGTTCGGCGTGAGCTGAAAAACCTTGTCGATCTCGGGATTGTCGAGGAGGTTGACGGGAAGATTCTAGAAGCCGAAGCGGAACTACCCGAGGAAGAAAAGACGAAGGGGACGGAGAAGCGGAAGTTTTATCGAACGAATACGAATTTTCCGTTCCTTCAAGAGTTGCGGTCGATAATGAAAAAGTCGGCGGTAATGATGAACTATCAATTTGTAAAGGAGATCCAAGAGTCGGGGGAGATTCATTTGCTCTTCCTCACGGGGCGATTTATCGACGACGAGACCGTGCCGTCCGATATGTTAATCGTTGGAAAAATCGAAGCGCCAAAGCTACGGCATGCGATCGATCGTTTCGAGGACGAGATTGGACGAGAGATTAATTACACGAGCATGCCTCCGGAAGAGTTTAAGTATCGCCAAGAAGTAAAAGACCGATTTCTCGAGTCGCTTATTCAAAGCGATAAGATTGTCCTTGTAAATACGATAGGGGAGCTATGATCATTTACCTCAACGGGCAAGATATTGGTGGACTCTCAATCGGACGGTTTTCTCCGGATATTTCCGTTGAACACTTTGTGTGTTCGCCAGAAGAATATCTAAAAACGCTCGACGAATATTTACGTGTTCAGTCGCTCCCGGTGGAGGAGATCGAGGGGTTCGTTGTTGTCCGGGGTCCGGGTTCACCAACAGCTTTGCGTTCGTCCCTTGCGCTCGCTAATACGTTCGCTCTAGCAAAGGGGGTTGCGTTATACGGAATCGAAAAGGCGAAGGACGAGGCGGACGAAGACACGCTTCTACGCGTAAAAGGGCAAATTAGCGCGCTTTCACCGGAGGAAATTCTTACGCCTATTTACGATCGTGAAGTCCAAATTACAGCGCCAACGCGCGACGCATTAAAACGCACTCTATGAACGAAACAAATCAATTTCTCGTTTCCGCCGAAGTGATAAAGACGCTCCTCCTTGGCCTTTGGGATCAAACCGTTCTTCTTCTCCCGAGAATTGGTGCCGCAATCATTGTTCTTTTTATCGGGCTTCTTCTTGCAAATATTCTATCGGCTATTCTCGTTCGATTTTTACACTTTATTCGTATTGACGATTTTCTTCGTCGAGTAGACTTTGACGATCTAATCGGTCGCCTTGGTCTTTCCTTTGGAATCGCGGAGGTGTTTGGATGGATCGTGAAGTGGTTTATTATCATCCTCACACTTATTACCGTTGCCGATGTCCTAAATTGGGATCAGGTTACGCTTTTCCTCGCGGATGTAATCGCCTATCTTCCAAACGTCGCGATCACCGTTATTATTCTCCTTGTCGGCTTCGTCCTCGGGGGATTTATCCAGCAAGTTCTCCAAAAGGCGCTCGAAGCAACGAAAATGAAAACCGCAAGTATTCTTGCGGGTCTCGCGAAATGGTCTATTTATGCGTTTAGTATCATGGCGTCCCTTGTTCAGCTCGGTATTGCGGAACCCCTCGTCAACACGCTCTTTATCGGCTTTGTCGCAATGATTTCGCTCGCCGGTGGTCTCGCCTTCGGTCTCGGCGGCCGCGAACATGCGTCCAAGATTCTCGACGCTATCTTTGAAGATTTGCGAGGAAAACAGGACTAGAGCGCTCGATTTAGTGCCTCGTTTGCGTACCAAGCGACACCTGGACGTACGGCAAATTTCGGATCCACAAGGTCTTCCTTGGTAAACCAGCGGATTTCATTGTGCTCCATTTCCGCGAGCTGAATTTTGTTCGTGCTTGATCGGGAGAAGTAGACAAGACCGATATGCTTGTGGGTTTCGCTAATAACGTGGATATCCATGTAATTTGGCGTCCATAGATTTTTCTCGCCCTCGGCATCGATTGGCCGTTTTGTCGAAAGAATCTCGATTTGATCAGGCTTAATTCCACATTCTTCCTCAATCTCCCGAAACAGCGCCTGATCCGTATCCTCGTCGAGTTCGACGTGCCCGCCGATTGCAAGCCATGTTTGGAGTTTCTTATGGTGGATTAGGAGAACCTTGTCGCCATGAACAATGTACGAACCAACACAGAAATCAATTTTTTCGTGGATGTGTGCCATAGATCTCTATTATAACAGACAACCCCCGCGACGCGAGGCCACGAGGGTGGCTGCGTAACGGGGGACGTTCACTCGACCTCGAAGCCCTTCTCCTTGAAGAAGGCCTTGACCGTTTGGAGTTCCGCGCGATTGAAGTACGCGACGTAGCGTCCGGCACCGGAGTAGGCGATGAAGAATGATGTGAATTTCTTTTCCTCTTGCCATTCGCGGAACCCGCTAATAAGACCATCATCGTTTCTGCCGAAACGGTCGCTACCTTTCGAGACTGTTCGTCCGGTGATTTCGACGCGGACGACCTCTTCGATAGCGACTTCGATGCCATTCTTAGATGCCATGGGAACCTCGAGGTTTGGGGTCTGCAACTGTATTGCCACACGAAATGCGGACGGTTAAATATAGCATAAAAAAGTTGTTTTGTCAACAAAAAACCACCGCGTGTGCGATGGGTCTTTTGGTTCCGGGACTAGGATTCGAACCTAAGTTGCCAGAGCCAGAATCTGGAGTCCTGCCGCTAGACGATCCCGGAATGTGGGAG
>CAZBFR010000035.1:0-8239 GCA_964491425.1 uncultured Gammaproteobacteria bacterium | reverse complement strand
ACGCAGCTTCGATCGCGAACATGGTTCTTACAACCGAGGCAGCGATTGTCGACCTACCGAAAGCGGAGCCGGCGATGGGAGGTGGTGGAATGGGTGGAGGAATGGGAATGATGTAAAAAAGGCGAGCGCTCAAATCGAGCGCTCGTTTTGATATGGACAATTTTCGCGGGTAAGGTAAGCTCAATCTATGTCGGTTTTTGAGGAAAATTATCAAAAAATGAAGGAGCGGCTTACGGCGATCGAGGCCTCGGTCGAGCTTTCGGCGCTTAAGGAGGAGCTTGTCCGTTTGCAGGGATTAATGCAGGCGGGGGATTTTTGGGCTGACCAAGAAAAGGCGAGACGGATCTCGAAAGAGGCGGCGGACATGGAGAAAGAAATTACGACGCTCGAGGGGTTTCGAAAGGAGCTCGAGGACGCGAAAGGATTTGCGGATATGGCGGAGAGCGAGGGCGACGAGAAAGAGGGGGAGAAACTATTCGCTAGTTTAGAAGGACGGTTAGCTGAGCTTGAGCTTAAGCGCTACTTGTCAGGTGTTCATGATAAGTCAAACGCGATTTTGTCGATCCATGCCGGAGCCGGGGGAGTTGACGCAATGGACTGGGCGGAGATGCTTTCTCGGATGTACGCGCGGTACGCTGAAGCGAAGGGATTTACGATTTCGATTCTCGAGCAGTCGCTTGGAGAAGAGGCAGGGATTAAGCGGATCATGTTTCTCGTCGAAGGGCTGTACGCGTACGGCTACTTAAAAGAGGAAGCGGGGGTGCACCGACTCGTACGGCAATCGCCGTTTAACGCGGACGGTCTTCGCCAAACGTCGTTTGCGCTTGTTGAAGTTGTGCCGGTGTTAAATGAAATTGAAGAAAAGAATTTAGTTATTCCAGACGGCGATTTGCGTATCGATACCTACGCTTCGTCGGGCGCTGGCGGGCAGAGCGTGAATACGACGAACTCGGCCGTGCGGATTACGCACATCCCGACCAATATTGTTGTCGCTGTGCAAAACGAGCGGTCACAAACGCAAAACCGCGAGACGGCGATGAAGATTTTAAAGGCGCGGATTCACCAAAAGATGATCGAGGAACAAAAGAAAGAATTAAGCGAGCTTAAGGGGGGTCATATTAAGCCGGAATGGGGAAGTCAGATTCGAAGTTACGTTGTCCACCCGTATAAGATGGTGAAGGATCATCGTACCGAAGTTGAGACGACCGATACCGAGGCGGTATTAAACGGCGATCTCGATCGATTTATCGAGGCGAGTTTGCGTACGAAGTAGTATGAGTAATGCGATTGTTGTTACCGGAGGAGCGGGATTTATCGGGTCACATCTTGTTGACGCCTTGCTTTTACGTGGGGAAGAAATTGTTGTTATCGATCGTTTTCTTCACGGAAAGAAAAAGAAGATCCCGGGAGTAAAATATATTCATACTGATATTCGCTCGCCACAATTTGTTGAGGCGATTCTACGAATTCGACCGAGGGCGCTCGTGCATCTCGCGGCGCATATCGACAATTTGGCGTCGGTGAAAAATCCGATGCATAACGCGGACCACAATATCATGGGGTCGATTAACGTGTTTGACGCGATGGCGAAGGCGGGTTCGGGGAAGGTTGTTTTCGCGTCGAGTTGCGCGGTTTACGGAGATCCGGATCCTTCGAGTCTCCCGCTTACGCACGAGGCGAACTTTGCGCCGGGAACACCGTACGGACTTTCAAAGCGTGTTGGCGAGCTCTACCTTGACCGTTACGGAAAACTCCACGGCCTTCCGTACACGATTTTACGCAAGGCGAACGTTTTCGGTCCGCGCCAGCACTTTAGTTCGGAGTGTGGGGTGATCGGTCTCTTTATTTCGCGAATGATTACCGAAAAGCCGGTGTTTATTTATGGGACGGGCACGTCGGTGCGCGACTATGTTCACGTCGACGACGCGGTTTCGGCTTATATCGCGGCGATCGATAATGACGCAAAAGGCACGGTTAATATAGGGACGGGAATCGGTGTTTCAACACTCGACGTTTTTCGCGCGGTACAAAATGCACTTGGGCGAGTTGACGAACCGACGTTTAAGTCGCATGTTAGTGATGTGACCCGAGCGATGATTTTAGATCCGCGTCAAGCAAAGGAAGTGCTTGGGTGGGAGCCCGCACATAGTTTTGCCTCCGGTATCGAGAAAACGGTGGCGTGGTACAAGGACTATTACCAAGTAAAATGACCATTCTTACGCAAGAACAACTTGATACCGCTATTGAAGCTCTCCGGGAGGGGAAGGTTATTGTTATTCCGACGGAGACGTCGTACGGACTTGCGGCTGACGCGACAAACGTCGAGGCGGTCGAGCGGATTTTTAAAATAAAAGGGAGGGGCAGGGAGAAAGCGATTCCGATTCTTATTCCGCGAAATAGTTTGGGGCGATTCGTTTTGTACGGGTCGCAGGCCGAGCGACTTTCCGCGCGTTACTGGCCGGGGCCTTTAAATATCATTTTACCGACGGCGCCGAACTCTCCTATTGCGCCCGCTTGCGCGTCAAACGGGATGCAGAGCGTTCGGGTGTCGTCACATCCGTTTACGGGAGTGCTCGTTGAGCGATTTGGAGGAGCGATTACGGCAACAAGCGCAAACCGATCCGGAGAGCCCGCGATTTATTCGGCGAAGGAGGCGATCGAGGCGTTTTCTACAGCCGAGGATCAACCGGATTTTATTATTGATGCCGGCGAGCTTCCGAGAAACCCCGCGTCAACGACGGTGCGGATTTCGCCGACAGGAGCTACGGAAATTGTGCGTCTTGGCGGGATTGTTGTTGAGGTAAAGGCGTAACATGGGCTGGGAGAAAAAGAAAAAATCATTTGGACAACACGCGCTTCACGAACGGAGCGTAATTTCGCGTATTGGCGAGGCTCTCGACCTAAAAGGCGCCCTGACGATCGTTGAAATTGGGCCGGGGGGCGGAGCTTTAACGCGCGAACTCGTGCATCGCGCCCACGGGCGACAACTCGTTCTCGTTGAAGCGGACCTTGATCTTATCGCCCCATTATCCGAGGAGTTTCCACAAGCAAAAATTATTACCGGTGACGCGGCGCAGGTTGATTATGGAGCGTGCGTTACCGAACCTTGGGTCGCCGTCGGCAATCTTCCGTACAACGCCTCCGCTGCAATTTTGCAACAACTGTTTCTTTCCGAGCCTTCGCCAAAACAAATTGTGATCATGGTCCAAAAGGAGCAGGCGGAGAGAATGACCGCAAAGCCTGGCGAGACAAGCCTGCTTTCTCTCGCCGTACAGCTTTACTCTGATCCAAAAACACTTTTTGACGTCGGTCCGGGAGCGTTCAACCCTCCTCCGAAAGTCGATTCTCGCGTTTTGTCGCTCACGCCGAAAATGAAACAAGGAGACGAAGAGGCTATCCTCACGTTTGCAAAGCCCGCCTTTCTTCACCGTCGAAAGCAATTAAAAGGAATTATTGGCACGGAGCCTCTCGAAGCCCTCGGCATCCCAACCGACATTCGCCCACAAGCGCTTACGATCGAACAGTGGCGCGCACTCTTCCACCACAAGTCCTAAACCTGTGCTATACTTTTGGTAGTATGATTGCCAAAATTTTGCGTTATCGACTTTTTCTTCCAGCGCTACTTGTCGTTGCTATTGGTGCGATAATTGGCTACTACATAGCAATGGCGGCGGACGGGGAGGTCCTTTCGTATCAAATGGTTAGTTCAACCGAAGGAGGTTTTTCCGGGGCACTTGACGACGCAGATCAGTTTGGGGTCAGCGTTGCAAGAATCGGAGATTTAAATAGTGATGGAGTTGATGATCTTGTCGTTGGAGCGATGGATGATGATGATGGGGGATCATCGCGTGGAGCGGTCTATATCTTGTTCATGGATGCGGATGGGACGCTTGATGCGACGGCGGGAATTTCTGGGACAGGATATACAAAGATTTCCGATACCGCTGGAGATTTTAGTGCGACGATCGACGACGCGGACCGTTTTGGCGCTGCAGTCGCAAATGTTGGAGATGTGAATAACGACGGAGTTACCGATATTGCTGTGGGGGCAATCGATGACGACGACGGCGGAGCTTCGCGTGGAGCTGTCTATATCCTGTTCTTAGATACCGATGGAACGCTTGATGCAACAGCAGGGGCCTCCGGGGCTGGATGGACAAAACTTTCGGATACATCCGGGGACTTTACCGCAACGTTTGCGAACGGAAATCTTTTTGGAAATAGTATTGCCGGGGTTGGGGATTTGAATGCTGACGGAGTTGAGGATATCGCGGCGGGAACCTATGCTACTACTGAGGGCGGAGCACTTTTTATTATTTTTCTTGATACGGATGGTTCGGCGAGTACAGATGGAGGGTGTGTTTGTGGATTTCAACGTATTACCGAAGGAGAAGGTGGACTCGCGGCGACCATTGATGCAGAAGACGCATTCGGTTTCTCTGTGGCGAATGTTGGGGACCTAAATGAGGATGGCGTCACTGATCTTATCGTTGGAGCTCCGTATGATGATGATGGTGGAGATGCGCGTGGCGCCGCCTACATTTTGTTTATGGATACGGATGGAACGGTTGATGATGGCACTGGCTACGCTAAAATATCGGATACGGCTGGGAGTTTTACGGCGACGATTGATGATAATGATCAGTTCGGATATGCGGTTGGACTTGTCGGCGATGTGAACCAAGATGGTGTTGACGATCTTGTTGTTGGAACGCCTTATGACGACGACGGAGGAACGGATCGTGGAGCTTTTTACATTCTTTTCATGGATACCGACGGATCGCTTGACGCATCGGCCGGCGCGAGTACCGCTGGATATACAAAAGTTTCCGACACTTCCGGCGGATTTTCCGGGACAATTTCTGACAATGAGTACTTCGGTTCGTCGGTAGGGTATATTGGAGATCATGATGAAGACGGAAATTATGATGTTCTTGTTGGCGCTCAGCGCGATAGTGATGGAGGTGTGTTTAGAGGAGCAAATTATACATTCTTCCTTGACGGCGCGGACGCGACCGCCCCTACCGCCGGTGGCGGAGGAGCTATTACCGCCGTGCCTGACTTTTTCACGATGGCCCTTTCTTGGACGGCGGCGACGGATAACGTAACCGCTGCAGGCTCGCTCGTTTACAAAGTCTACCGCGCTGCCGCAGGCGCTGACCTTGATTCCGTTGCAGATATCGAAGCAAACGGAACGCTTGTCTCGACACAGACTTCGGGAGATGTAACGTATACACTTGTCGACCTCCAGCCAAATACGGTTTACACGTATAACGTCATAGTATCTGACGAAGCGGGAAACAAAACTGCCTACACACAAGGCTCGACGGAAACTCTTTACCCGTCGCAAGTCACACCGGTCTTTATTGAGCGTTCATACTTTAACGTTCGAGGAGATGAATGTACCTGGGATCGCAATATCATTCTCGAAGTAGGAGGACGAAATGTTGCTATGGTCGTTGTTAGCGATAATCCAGAATTTGAAGGTGCTAGCTGGATGCCGTTTGCGACGAATACAACAATTAGAACTATGGGCGGACCGATGCCTGTAATGGAAATTCGAGAGCGGCTACCTGCGGCTTACGGCAAGTACACCTACTACGCTCTTGTGAAATCAGTCACGGGAAATCAATCTCGAACGATGATCGATAGTATTACCCTTACTTCAAGACGCGACTGCGAATACCCATCTCGACACCGCGTTCCCTACTTTGGAAAGAGTGACGCAGACATCGCCGCTTACCAAGATGCGATCGATAATGCGATGGATCTCGAAGAGGAGGCGATTTACAACAAGAAACTCCAAGACGAAGCAAATGAGGCGAGCCTTGTATATGTGCAGGGTGTAAAAGAAGGAGACCTCGTTAAGACAAGCGACGACTCTGCTCTTTACTATGTCGCAAAGATTGCCGAACCAACGGAAACAACAACCGGTCTTACTCGCCACGCCTTCCCGAACGAGCAAGTCTTTTCAACCTGGTACAGCAAGGATGATATGAAACGAGCCCAAGTTGTTTCGGAACGCACGATGGACCGTATTCCGCTAAAGGGCCCGATGCCACCGAAACCAAATTCAACGCTCGTCAAGTTCGAGAATGACAAAACGATCTACTTACCGGCAATAAATATCAATGCAAAGCCAAATACGACGCCGTACAACATTGCCCTTCGACCAATTACAACGGACGGTTTAACGGAAGAGCTCTTTGGCCGAGAGTACAAGACGATGATCCTTACCCTCCCAGAGTCTCTCAAGTCACAAATGACGCTTGGAAACGCGATTACGAAGTTCGAGGCGAGTATCGCAAAACTAAAGAATACGTTAAGGAGGTGGTAGGCAAAAAATCATCCCCAATCGAGCAAGTACGATTGGGGGTTTTTTGTTATACTAGGGGTGGCATGGATGATCAGCCACGAAAAATTTTCTTGCCAAAAAAAGAGATGAGTTATGCGCGGGAACAACGCGCGGGATTCCTCCTTGTTGGCATCACGGGAAGTTTAGCGATCCTTCTCGGGATTTTCTTTTTAAAGAAGCATATTACCAATCCCTTTGATCAAGGGTACGTCGGACCGGAGTTTTTAACGATGCAGGATCGGCAGGCGAAGGAAATCGAGGGGCAGAAGACGACGGATACGGACGGCGATGGGCTCTTTGATTACGACGAGCTGTACGCGCTTCGTACGAGTCCGTATTTGAAAGATACGGATAGTGACGGGCGGGACGACAAGGCGGAGAAAGACGCGGGGACGGACCCGACGTGTAAGGCGGGGGATCCTTGCGACGTAGGGGCTGTGCCAGTTATTGCCGAGCCGTCGCGAACGGAGCTTACGGATTCGGAGTTTGACGCGCTTCTTGCCGCGGTCGACGATTTGAGCGGAGAGGATCTTCGAACGTTTCTCGTTGGTGTGGGGGGAGACGAGGTTGCGCTCGCGAGATTGACGGACGATGAGCTTAAACAAGTTTATCGAATTACCCTCGAGCAACTTCGTGCGAGCGGGGAACTCGACGCCCTACGGGTTAGCGAACTTCAACAATAAACTATGGGAGGTCTTCGACACACAGCGAAACGTTTGATGCAGATAGGGTTTGCCACGCTAGGGATTTTTTTCATGATGTTTAGCGGGAGCTCGGTTCTTGCGGCGGGACTTCCAGTTATCGATACAACGCTTCTTGCCGATAGCGCGCAGAAGCAAGTGAAGGAGCAAGTGAAAGAAACGACGAAGGCGTCACTTTCGGCCGTTATCGCGACACAATTGTTAAACGTGGTCATGGTTACAGCAAATCAAATGGCCTATAACACGGCGGTTTGGATTGCGAGCGGAGGACCGGGTGAGACACCGCTGTTTAACCGTGATTCGACGAATGAGTACATGAATTTCGTAGGAGCTTCGGTTGTCGCTTCGTCGCTTAACGTTTTAACGACGGATCAGGTTGTCGGGGGAGTTCTTAAGGGATTTAACATAGCGGTTCCGGACGATCCGGCGTACTTTATCGCGCTCCACCAGGGGTTGAAGGAGGGGTACGTTCGCCCAGAAATTAAGTTTAACTTTAGCGAGGTAAAAGATAATTACACGTCGTTTATTATCGGTGTCGAAAATTCCGATGCTCCAAGAGATGAAAAGGAGCAACAGGTTCTTTTAACGCTCGCACAGTCTTTCGACTCGAACGAGTTTTCTAATGCGTTTAAGATTTACTCAGGGGTAACGTATAGCGCGGAAACGCAGGCGCAAATCGAGGCCGACGAGCTTTCGCGAAATAATGGATTTATCCCACAGAGGAATGCGATTTCAGGGAAGGTTGATTTACCGGCGAGCTTTGTCGAAAATCGACTTCTTGTCGCGTTAAATCGTGCGCAAGAACAACCGTTTGAGATCGCGAAGGCGCAGATGGGGAGTGGGGATTTGATTTTACAGATGGGAATGCAGGTTGCATCGGTTTTTGGCGTAACGCTCGCGAGTGAGCTTTTAAGCCGACTTGATTCGGGATTTTTTGCGAATGTCGCGTCGCTTACCTACGACCCGTTTAATCCAAACGACGCGTCGAGTTTTTCGCGAGATCGTGCGGCAAGCGCCTACCGAGGGCTTCTCGCGTATCAACCGCTCCAAGTTGAAGATTATAACGTTGTTGCACAGCTCTCGAGCTGTCCAAGTTCGGTTTTGCGAAATTCCCGCCAGTTGTTTAACTGTGCGATGGATAATTCGTTTGCGGCAGCGGTCGGACGAGCAAGTAGCGGGGCTC
>CAZBFR010000034.1:0-8827 GCA_964491425.1 uncultured Gammaproteobacteria bacterium | reverse complement strand
AAACCGGCTTTGCAAGCTCACGGACCGTCTTAATCCCATTATATTCCGCCGGGTTGTGCGAGGCCGTAATCATTATTCCCCCGTCAATCCCGCCCCGCGCCACCGCAAAGCTAAACATCGACGTTGAACAAAGGCCAATATCGCGGACCTCGACCCCCGCCCCCGTCAAAACCGCGATAACCGCCTGCGCGAGCGCCTCGCTTGTCGAGCGCATATCCCGCCCGATAATGACAACTTTAGGGCGAACAATAGCCAAAAATGCTCCGGCTACCCGCCCCGCCACCTCGGGCGTCACCTCCTCTAATTTTCCTCGAACGTCGTAGGCTCCGAAAATCTTTGTATTCATAAAAACATCGGTTGACATGTTACGGGATTCATCCTACCATAAAGCTATTATTCCTTAATAATTCCGCGTTCTTATGGAAATAGTTCTCATCATTGTCCTCGGCGTCGTCGCCCTCTTTGTTCTTTGGGTGATTGCGATCTTTAACGGACTTATTCGTCTTCGAAACCGCGTTGACGAAGCTTGGTCAGATATCGACGTCCAACTCAAGCGTCGCTACGACTTGATTCCAAACTTGATTAACACGGTAAAGGGGTACGCAAAGCACGAAGAAGGCGTCTTCTCAAAGGTTTCCGAAGCGCGATCGGCCGCTATGGGTGCAAAGACCCCGGCGCAACACGCTCAAGCGGAAAACATGTTGACCGAGAGCCTTAAATCGCTTTTCGCGGTTTCCGAAGCCTACCCTGAACTCCGAGCTTCCGAAAACTTCGCGCACCTCCAAAAAGAGCTCGTTGATACGGAAGACAAGATCCAAGCGTCACGCCGTTTCTACAACGGAAACGTTCGAGACTTCAACACGAAAATTCAAGTATTCCCAAACAATGTAATCGCGGGAATCCTCGGATTTACGAAGTACGAATTCTTCGACGCTCCGGACGCGGCAAACGAAGTGCCGGTCGCTTCGTTCTAAGAGTAAAAGAGAATCGGGGCCGGAAGGCCCCTTTCTTATTTCTATGTACAAAGACATTTCACGCAACAAAACAAAAACCGCCGTTCTTCTCTTCATCTTTTCTATTTTTGCCATTTTTCTTGTTACGAGCGTTTCCTACTACGCGGGGCTCGATCTTATCTCGAGCTTTATCGTCGGAGGAACCTTCTCGATCGTCTACGCGCTTATCTCTTACTATGGAAGTAAGAAAATTGCGCTCATGTCCTCGGGAGCTAGACGCGTAACAAAGGCGGATGCCTACGAACTTTACGTTCTTGTCGAAAACCTCGCGATTACCGCCGGTCTTCCAATGCCGGAGCTTTACGTAATAAACGACGATGCCCCGAACGCATTCGCGACCGGTCGAGATCCGGAGCATAGCGCGATTGCCGTTACAACCGGACTTCTTTCGCGTCTAAACAAGCTTGAACTCGAGGGCGTGCTCGCCCACGAACTTTCGCATATTAAAAACTACGATATCCGCGTAATGACGCTTGTCGTTGTTCTCGTTGGACTCGTCGTTCTCGTGTCCGACCTCGCTCTTCGTTTGTCATTTTTCCGTGGCGAACGGAAAGGTGGCGGACAACTTGCGGTAATTATGATTGTCTTCGCGATTATCTCCGCGATTATCGCGCCAATGATTTCGTCCCTTATCCAGTTCGCGGTTTCTCGCTCGCGCGAATATCTCGCCGATGCGTCCGGCGCACTTCTTACGCGCCACCCGGAAGGCCTCGCCTCGGCGCTAAAGAAAATTTCGGACGCGAACATGACAATGACAAAAGCAAACCACGCCACGGCACATCTTTTTATTTCCTCGCCGTTCAAAGGTAAGGCAAATTTCGCGTCGCTTTTCTCGACACACCCTCCAACGGAAAAGCGTGTCGAGCGCTTAATGACCATGGGTCGTTAATATGTCCGATATCCTCTCAAAATTTACCGCACACCTAAAAGGCGTTCTCGCAAAAGCGCTCGTGTTAAGCGTTGAATTCGGATCCGACACCGTCGGAATCCTCCACCTTCTTCTCGCTATCTCCGTACAAAAAGGCTCCGTCGCCGGTACAATCCTCGCGAAAAGCCCGCTTACCGAAGAGGCAATTCGAACAAGTATTACAGTCGAAATGGAGAAGGATCGTTCGGGAATTCCGGGACTCTCCGAACAAGTAAAGGTCATTATCGAGAAAGCGGTGCTTACAGCGAATATCTACAAACACCTCGCCGTTGGAACGGAGCATGTTCTCTACGCGCTTCTCGATCTCCATCGCGAAGATCTCGCACTCCTTTTTAACATCGACCCAAAAGTACTCTTAACGCTTAAAGGCGAGGTCGCTCTTGCGCTTAAGCTCGAATCCGAATTTCCCGATCTCCAACCGGTCAACGCTGGACTCCCAAACGTCGAGGACTTGTTTTCGAAACAAAAAGAAGAGGCCGACGATACCGCGCTTACGTTTTTTACAAAGGAGTTAACGACTCTCGAGGCCGTAAAAACGTTTGCGCCAATGATTGGACGCGAGGACGAAATCCATCGTCTCGAATCAATCCTTGGTCGAAAGACAAAGAATAACCCAATCTTAATCGGTGAACCGGGCGTCGGAAAAACGGCGATCGTTGAAGGGCTCGCCCGTCTTATTGTTGAAGGAAATGCGCCGAGCAATCTTCTTTCAATGCATATTCACCAACTTGATCTTGCGGGACTTGTCGCTGGAACGATGTATCGTGGAGAGTTTGAATCCCGACTTAAATCACTTCTCGAGGAAATCGAGGAACGCGACGATGTGATTTTGTTTATCGACGAAGTCCATATGCTCGCCGGAGCGGGTGGAACGGGAGGATCGCTCGATGCTGCGAATATGCTTAAACCGGCGCTTGCCCGCGGACAACTTCGCTGTATTGGAGCAACAACGACAGCTGAGTATAAAAAGTATATTGAAAACGACGGGGCGCTCGAGCGACGCTTCCAGCCGGTATTTGTCCATGAACCGTCAAAAACGGAAACGCGAAAACTTCTTACGCGCGTCGCAAAGTTTTACGAAGCACACCACAACGTCTCGTTCGAGCCGGAAGCGCTCGACGAAATTATTACGCTCTGCGAATCCTCTTTCGCGAGTAAACGCTATCCCGACAAAGCGATCGACTTGCTCGACGAGACTGGATCGAGAAAGGCAAATACCCGAAATGATAAGGGATTTTCGTTTGAGAAAAAGCGCTACAAGGAGCTACGAGAGAAACTTGAAAAGATCCGCGAGGAAAAACGACTTGCCGTTATTAAAGAGCAGTTTGATCTCGCCGGACAACGAAAACTCGACGAAGAGGCGGTCGAAAAGGAGCTTTCCGCGCTTAAAGAACGATCTCGAGGCGAGAAGCAAACGGTTACGGCAAGCGACGTCCTTACAACGGTCGCGAAGATTAAACGCCTAAACGAAACGGACTTAAAAAACGAGTCCCGCTTTATCGCACTTGAAAAATCCTTACGCTCGACACTCGTTGGTCAGTCCCGCGCGGTCGATACGACGATTAAAACGCTAAAGCGTCTCGCACTCGGGCTCGTACAAACGGAAGCGCCTACTATTGCCCTTCTATTTACAGGTCCCGGCGGAGTCGGAAAAACCTATCTCGCCGAACACCTAGCGGAATACCTTGCACCGGAAAAAGGAGCGCGTCTTCGAATCGACCTCTCGCAATTTAAGGATCCTATGTCTATGACAAAGCTCGTTGGGGCTCCGGCGGGTTACGTTGGCTATCGCGATCAGGGCGCGCTTACGGATCATGTTAAACATCATCCCGAGGCCGTGATTATTTTCGACGACCTTGATAAAGCGCATCCAGAGATCCTCCATACAATGACAAAGATTCTTACAACCGGTTTCCTCGTCGACGCCACCGGACTTGGAGTTGATTTTCGTAAAACGCGCCTTCTTTTTACAACGAGTGCGACGCGAAAAGCGAGCGAGAAGTCCCTCGGGTTTGGAAGCGACGGAAGCGAAAGGACACGAGGAACCCTCGAAGAACTCCTCGGGGCGAAACTTTTGAGCTCGCTCCACGCCGTGATTGACCTCGACCTTCTCACCGAAGATGACTACAAGACGATCGCAAAACGTGAAATCACAAACCTTGCAAAGCACGCAAAAACGCGCGGAATTACGCTTACGCACGATCAAGAACTCCTCGCCCATCTCGTAGGAACAACAACGAAAAACGGAGGTGCCCGCGCTATCCAAAAACGCGTTGAGGAAGAAATTCATAGCCTCCTCGCCGACATTCTTTTCGAAGCAATCGAGAAGAAGAAACGACGTATTCGTCTTACGATGAAAAACGGCAAACCGGCGCTTGCACGAGCGAAATAATTGCCCACACAACCCACGCCTTCTCGCGTGGTTTTGTGTTATACTTGGGTCATTATGGTAGCACCAGTAGTTGCGGCGGGCGCCTCGATGGCGGGGCGTGCAGCAACTTTACAAGCAAGCAAACTCGGAGCAAAAAAACTTGCGGGGAAATCCGCTCGTAATTTAGTTTCATACAATCGATCGCTCGGAACAACTCCACGAATCGCAGCTCCAGCGAACAATACATTATACGCCCAAAACCAACGCAACGCCTCCTGGAAAAACACCTTGAGTCCAATGATCCAAAATCTCGCAAGGCAACAAAAAGTTGAACTTACGGAAGAGGAACTCGCAACGATCGAAGAACAATACGGGGACGACCTAATCGCCCGCGAACAAGCGGTACAAGAAGCGCAAAATGAAAAAGAACGAGAGGCAAAGAAAATGCAATACGTCGGCGCGGTAATCCAGGCTCTCAAACAAACAAAGCTTTCAAAACTACTGGATAACAGTGACCCTGGGATTGCAAAACAGGTTATTGAAGCCATTGTTGGTCCTGGCTCAATGGCGGAGTGGCCAGACGGCGTAACCCTCTGGACTTGGAGTAGTGTGATGTTGGCACAAGGGGGTCTCAGAATTTCAAAACTTGTTTTTAAATCAAAGGATAATCCAAACTATTTTACCGGATTAGTAAGTTTACTCGAAGGAAGCTATCCGAGCCCAACCGAACCTGGATCTTGGGCGCTGTATTTCCAGACCGGACTCGGAGGACTCGCTCTCTTTGTCATATTTGGTCTATTAAGTCTCTTTGCGGGAATCATTGGGCTTATTACGTACGCGACCTACGAGGGTGTTTCAGCAATTGCCGGTCCGCTCGGTCCGCTTCTTCTTAGCTTTATTGGTTTATGATGACCCCTCGTACACGACAAATTCTCTTAATCCTTCTTATTTTCGGTGTTGCCGCACTTTTTGCAACACTCTTTCTCTATTTCGCACTACGAAGTCCCGCGATTAATCCAATTATTCCCGACGAACAGGTTTTACCGGGCGGAGCATTAACTCCAGGGGGACTTGGAGGAGAGCGCCCCGTAAGCGAAGGACTTGGCGGAACTGGAACGTCGACAGGCCTCGTTCCCTCGTCGATCGCTGACGGTGGACCGGTACTTACCGCGCAACTTACGTCGTCGCGCGTTGTTTCCCCGGTCGTTTCTTCGGGAAGTACCGTGCAGTTTTACGATCCACGAGACGGAAAATTCTATACGATTAGCGCAAGCGGAGAGGTTGCCCTTCTAAGCGACGTCGTCTTCCCTTCCGCTGAAACCGTTCTCTTCTCGGATAATGGAAAAGTTGTCGCACTCGAATTCCCGGACGGATCAAATATCGTCTACGACTTTGAAGCGAAAAAGCAGTCGACAATCCCTGCGCACTTCGAAGAATTCTCGTTCTCGAAAACCGGCGACGAGCTTATTAGTAAATCGATCGGAACGGGAAACGCCCTCGTAACGGTAAATAGTGACGGGACGCAAGCGAAGGCGATTGCGGACATGGGAAACAACCAAGACAAAGTTACTCTTAATTGGTCACCGGCAGACGATATCGTCGCCTTCTCCGAAACCGGAGCTGCGCAATCCGTCTTCGGTCGCCAAGAGATTTACTTAATCGACAAGTCCGGAAACGCGACGGATACGCTTATCGTCGACGGAGGAAACTTCTCCGCGAAATGGTCGCCAAGCGGTTCGGGAATTCTCTACTCGGTCGCCGACTTCGCTCGAAACCAACGCCCATCCCTTTGGTTTTCAACGACGGATTCCTCAAACATCGGCTCGGGAAGAACAAATCTCGCCGTTGAAACCTTCGTTGAAAAATGCACCTTTAAGGACGACGTAACGGTTATTTGCGCCGTTCCGCGCGAACTTCCCGACTATAGCGGATTCGAACCAGGTATCGTCACCTCGCCAGACGACGTTTATCAAATTAACGTCACGACGGGACGTGTAACACTTCTTGGTTCTCCAATTTCCGGACTCCGGATGACTAACCTTCGCTTATCGGACGATCAATCGATCCTCTACTTTACCGATCAAGTTGGCCGCCTTAACTCCCTACGACTTCGATAATATGAAATCCTTCTGGCCACTCTTTACGATCGCCGTTCTCCTTATCGCCGGACTTCTTTTCGCGATCGTTCTTTTCCTCCTTCGACAGCCAGAAGTCGTGTTTACAGAGATCGAAGAGGACCCGACAAAGCCAACACTTCTTCGAACCGATCCGATTCGAGGAAATACTGCGAGCGCGAAGGCGATGCTTGTTGTCTATAGTAATTTTACCTGCGCGACGTGCGCCACCCTTTTTGAAAAGCTCGACGCGCTAAAGGAGCTTAATAGTCAGGGCTTGGTCATTGTCTGGAAGGACTATCCAAACGCAAGTATCGATCCGGAATCGCGAAGAGCCTCAATCGCCGGTCGTTGTGCGCAAGAGCAAAATGCATTTTGGCCTTACCACGATCGTCTTTTTGCCGCACAACAAGAACTAGGGGACGTTGTTTATCTAGGAATTGCTAAGGAAATTGGTCTTCAAATGGGACGCTTTGAACGCTGTCTCCGTAACGAAAAGACGGCGAGCCTCGTCGACGCGGGACGCGCAGAAGCGGAAAAGCTCGAGCTTATTTCCGCCCCAACTGTCTTCTTTGGCGAAGAACGATTTACCGGAGATCTCTCAAAAGCCTCTCTTGAAACCATTATTGAACCCTTCCTCCAATGAAATACTTAGCCTTTTTCATTTTTGCGTTCTTCTCGTTTTCCGCTCTTCCCGCACGAGCAGTGAATATTCTTAGTTGCGAACCGGATACAATTGATTGCTATTGCCCTCCTAATGTCGATATTGGTGTAATCACCGATTCCGTAACAAGTGCAGAGGAATGCCAGATGATTTGTTACGGAATAGCAACGAGCGCCCTAAGCGACACGGTTGTAGATGCGCGATGGGGTGGTCGTCCCACCTCTTACGCCGTCCAATGCACCATCGGCGGTACAACCGTTCCCGTCGCAGGTGGAGATATCGATTCGAGCGATATTTCTTCAACGGCCTCATCATCTTCTTATCTCGAGCTACCCCGAACCCCAATCTCATCTTGCAATCCAGGAACAATTGAGTGCATCTGCCCGCCAGATATTGATGCCGACGAACAACTCGGACGCAACAACGCTTTTACTAGTGCAGAACAATGTCGTGATACATGCATCGGTTATACACAAATGTTTGATGTCGTGTTCTCTGCGACTTTCGGAAATAGTCGACGCCCAACGGATTACGCTGCAATTTGCACCGCTGGAACAACTCGAAGCATCATTGATGGCGGTCCGCTTTCGGCCGCCATTGAAAATGAAGCATTCACCCCGGTTGAACGAAAGGCCCGAGATCCAATCATTCCACGACTCTCAATCCCGATTCCCGGGCTTTCCGAAGAGGACTTTGCCGTAACGCAAGCCGACGGGAAAACGAGTACGAACTTTATCGCAATTTACGTTAAGGCGATTTACCAACTTCTTCTTGCGCTTAGCGCATTTATCGCCGTAATCGTTTTTACCGTCTCCGGACTCCAGTGGCTTCTCGCAGGTGGAAATTCAGGCTCTATCTCTGCCGCAAAAACGCGTATGGAGGAGGCGATCCTTGGAATAATTCTTATTCTCTCCGCGTACATGATCGGCTACCTTCTCGATCCGCGAGTACTCGACATGAATTTCTTATCGATTGAGTCGCTCGAACCGATCGAATTTTCGGGCGAAAGCTGGGACTTTACGCCACGATCAGACATTCCAAGTGGCGCAACTCTTGTCGAAGGCTCGCCAGGACTTGCGATCCAAACCCGTGACGGCGAAGCAATTCTCCTTCCAGAGGCGTACGATTCTCTAATTGTTGCGGCAAATGATTTTAAAATTCGAACGGGCGGTGCCGCGCGTCTTACCTCGGCGAGTCGTACCGTAAGGCGACAGGCGGAACTCTTCTATGATAATTGTCTCGAAAATCTCGGTCAGCCTTGCGAGATCATTGCTTGCAACCCGACCGACCGTGGGCTCGTTACATCCGGAAGCTCAAGTGGATACAGGTTAACGGGCGTTCTTGCGGGCGTCACAGACAAAGAGACAATTATCAGCACCCTCACCTCCCTTGGCGAAGCGGGAAATTGTCCGCACACGTCAAAAGTTGCGGTTGATCTATGGTGCGGAACCGGAGGACAGTCGGGATACGATCCCCGCTGCCAGCAAGAGCTAACCGAAATCATGGCGCAAAACGGATGGTGCCGATTAAATCAAGAACCGTGGCACTTCGAATATAATAAATACGCACTCTCGAAGTCGAACTGTACAATGACGGCTACTCCTCGGTACTATCGTAACGGAAAATGGCACGATCCAGGATCTTGCACAGACTGGGATTATAAAGAAAACGCCTGTAATAACTAGTATGTATCATTGTAGTCATTGTGACGCGCAGTCGCTTAAGTGGCAGGGGCGG
>CAZBFR010000033.1:0-9196 GCA_964491425.1 uncultured Gammaproteobacteria bacterium | reverse complement strand
GCGCTTGAGGATCGGTTTCTTGTTTTGAACGCAGATAATATTTTTTACCTCGACCTCGATCGGTTCCTTATTCGTCATCAAGAAGTTGGGGGAATTGCAACGATTGCGGCAGTCGAGATTCCGTCGAAAACAGTTTCCGGAGCCGAGGCACTTGTAGCGAACGCGGAGAAAACGCGACTTGAGCGGTATGTGGATCGTGAGGATTCGGGACCGCTCCTTGAGGCGAACGAATCGATTTATGTCTCCTCTGGGTGGTATGTGATGACTCCAAGGATTCGTGACTATATCCCTGCGCAAGAAACAATCTCGATGGAAAAAGATATCTGGCCGACAATGGCGCGTAGTGGGGCAGCGATCGGATTCTACGATGCGCGAGAGCCATGGTTTGATACGGGAACGCATGAGCGCCTCGCGACGATTGAATCTTTTTTACGAACTAACCCTCGTTATCTATGGTAAGGCGGTTGCTGCTCGTAGTGTTTCTCTTTGCGACCCTCGTTGGCTTAAACCAGGTGCGCCACTTTTGGCTTGCAGGCGGAAAGGGGGAGTCGATTTCTGTAACGATCAAGGAAGGGTTCGACGGATATGCGACGGCGAGAACGCTTAAAGAGCAGGGGGTGATCCCAAATGTGTTTTGGTTCCGTGTGTATTTGCGCCTTGATGGGGCAAGTAAGGAAATTCAAGTTGGGACATTTGAACTACAAAAGGGGATGAGTTACCGAGAAGTGGTAAAGCGCCTCGGGAAAAGTTTTCAGGAAGAGGTTGTGATCACAGTTCCAGAGGGGATGACGCTCGACGAAATGTACACCCGTATCAACGCGTCGCTTCCGATTGAGCGTGCCGAATGGGACCGCGTTGTTGCCGCTGGCGGACCATTTGAAACCCATCCCTTCGTTGTCTATGCAAAAAAGCCTTCGACGGTTGACCTAGAGGGGTACTTGTTCCCGGAAACGTACCACTTTTTCGTAACGGATACCGCGGAAGATGTCGTGCGAAAAATGCTCGATCAAATGGAAAAGGAAACTGCGGGGCTCTCGCTTGGTGGGCACGAATCATTCCACGAAGTATTGACGCTCGCCTCGATTATCGAAAAAGAGGTGCGTAAACCCGATACGATGCGGGTTGTTTCGGGCATCTTCCACAATCGCCTCGCGATTGGAATGCCTCTCCAGGCCGACGCGACCGTGAACTACATCACCGGCAAGGATCATGCTTCTGCATTGATTGCTGACACACAAATCGATTCCCCGTATAATACCTACAAGTACCCGGGGCTTCCTCCGGGACCAATCGCAGGATCGGGAATGAATGCGATCCGCGCCTCGATCGAGCCAACAAAAACAGACTATTTCTACTATCTAACCTCTCCTGAGGGAACTATCCACTATGCAAAAACGTTTGAAGAGCATGTTGCGAATCGGCAGTATCTTCGTTAGCGCACTCGCACTTACAATGGCCGTTTCGTCCTCGGTATTCGCGCAATCGGTGGATTATCGGTCGTTTGACGCACAGGTAACGCTTCGCGAGGATGGATCGATGGTGGTGAAGGAGGCGATTGATGTCATATTTTACGAGGAGAAGCACGGAATCTTTCGTTTTGTCCCGGTGATTTATCGAGATCGGTTCAATAATCGGTTGAATCTCGATCTTGTTGTGAGGGATGTACGACTTGACGGAGGGGAAGTCCCTTTTGTGGTTTCAAAATCAGGAAAGGACGTCGAAATTAAGGTTGGGGATCCGGCTATTACGCTCGACGGAGAGCATATTTACGAGATTCAATACGAGGTAATGGATGCGATGCGGTATTTTGATACCCATGACGAGATTTATTGGAATATCACGGGGAGTGAATGGGAGGCGCCCATCGAGAAGGTTTCCGCGACCGTACTGTATCCGAGCGGAGTAGGTTCCGCGAAGGAAGCCTATTGTTACACGGGTGATCTTGGATCGACGGCGCAAGATTGTGCAAAGGCGGAGACGGATGGGAAAATCGCTTTTGCCTCGGAGGACTTTTTAACCATTTCGCTCTCATTTGAAAAAGGAATCTTTATCGAACCGACCGCGTTTGAGCGGGCGCTTGAGCTCCTGAAGGAAAATATGTTTGCCTTCCTAGCTCTAATCCCTGTCGCGCTTGCCTCGATTCTCTGGTTCGCTTTTGGGCGCGACGAGGCAATCGGACCGATTATCGCTGAGTTCAATCCTCCAGACGGGGTATCCGCCGGGGTTGCGGGGGCGATTATGCGTCCGTTTAAGGGGCTTGATAAGCACATTGTTGCGGGAATGGTTGTAGAGCTCGCCGTGAAGGGGTATTTGAAAATTGTCGTCGAAAGCGAACGAGAAAAGCCAAAGCCGAAGGAGATTGCGCTTGTAAAGCAAAAGCCGGCCGATCAGGGGCTCGACGAATGGCAAACGCGTCTTTTTGCTATGTTGTTTAACGGGGACGAGGGGCAGGTAACGCTCGACCAAGTGCGCTTTGGAGCTTCGTTTGAGGCGTTGGGGAGCGATTTGCGCTCACGCACCGTTGGAAAACTCTACGAACTTTCGTCGCGCATCTTTGCGATTGTGACGATGGTTATCGGTGTGGCGGTTGGAACTGCCGGATCGTTCTTGGCGATCGATTATGGGCTTATAACCGTCGTTGCCATGTTTATCGGCGGTATTAGCACGGTCATTATCGGAATCTTTACCTTCAAGAAATCCGCAACGGGCGGGGAGCTCTATCGTAAAGTTGCGGGCTACAAGTTGTTTGTTCAAACCGCGGAACGATACCGAGCGGAATGGGAGTCGAAGCAAAATATTTTTTCGACGGTCCTCCCGTATGCTCTTGCATTCAAAGATGTCGATCACTGGGCGGGACTCTTTAAGAATGTGCCGCTTACGAATGAGTCGTGGATTTCGGCGACACACGGAGGCGTGATTAACGCACAGTTCATTCTTGGAAGTCTTTCAACGCTTCAATCGGGGGTTTCGTCCGCGATCCCAAGTAGCTCTTTGAGCTCATCGGGTTCCGGTGGCGGTGGGTTCTCAGGAGGCGGGTTCGGAGGGGGCGGTGGAGGAAGTTGGTAGTGTGCTATAATTGAGCCACTATGGACATCTTGAAAATGAAAAAGGGAGCCGGCCAGATTTCGCCGAACACGTGCCGATTCCCAATGTCAGACTCCGAGCGGGAGCGGTGTATTGCGCAAGGAGATTATCCAAGAATGTCTGATATCACTTGGCGTATTTTTCGTATCATGGCCGAGTTTGTCGAAGGGTTCGAGTTTCTCTCAACGCTTAAACAGGAGGTAACGATTTTTGGTTCTGCACGCCTTCCCGCATCAAATCGTTGGTATCAGGAGGCGGAAAAGCTCGGGCGACTTCTTGGCGAAAATGGGTATACGACAGTGACGGGCGGTGGCCCTGGAATTATGGAGGCGGGAAACAAGGGAGCCTATGAAGCAAAGGGGCGATCGGTTGGGCTTAATATCATGCTTCCTACGGAGCAACGGATAAATCCCTACGTACTTGAAAGCCGTGCGTTTCATTACTTTTTTACGAGAAAAACGATGCTTGCCGCCTCGGCTCAAGCCTATGTCTATTTCCCGGGCGGATATGGAACGATGGATGAGCTTTGCGAGATTTTGACACTGATTCAAACGAAGAAATCCGAGCAAATTCCGATCGTTCTCGTATCAAAAGAGTTTTGGTCACCGCTCATCGAATGGTTTAAGACCATGATGTACGAAAAAATGGAAACGATTTCACGGGAAGATCTTGACCTATTCAAGGTCGTTGATTCCGCGGAAGAAGCGTTTGCGATTATTCGCGCGTCAAACGAGCGTAAGTTCTTCTAGTATGACAAAACTTGAGCGGTTAATTGCCGCGATCGAAAACCCGTATACTCCAACGTTCGCGGCGGATGAGGAAATGATTGAGGTGAGTCAACCGGCATCGTCCGCAGCGACGGCCTACGAGCGCGTGCGCGTGGCGGTAGATTATCAAGAGGATCATTTGTGGCGACGAAATGCCATTCTTCGAATTTTGAAGCGTCTTGCGGGAAGCGAACTTACAAGTACGCAAATCGTTGAAACGCTTCTTCAGGAGTTGATTTGGGCTAAATACTTGCCAAACGATAGGGTGCCTAAGCGACTTGTGAGTGGAATTGCGCCGATTGTTGATAAATATGGTGTGCTTTTGCGCTCTGCGGAAACCGATGAAGATAGCGAGTATGCGATTGGGTGGATTCTTGAAGTTCTTTCAACGGAAATTGAATATTATCTTGCACCGCCAACCGTTGAGGAGGCGCTAGCGAGCTACGCTTACGAAGAGTTGCGTGAGCGGATCGAATGGGACCCGAAGCTTGGTCTAAAAGAGGATGAACGCGATTTGTACCTCTATATCGCCGTCCATCAAATGCTTCTCAAATCAAACGTTGCGACGCTTCGGTTCCGGGTGTTGACACTCTATTACCCGAAGTGGCCGGGGGCGGGGAAGGATGAGCTTATGGGAACGATTTCGGGCCGATTTTCCGAGCTCATTCGTTTTATCGATGAGCAAATTAATCACGAAATGACCCAAAAGCTCGTCGTGCGGCTTCGTCGCAAGTCGGGAGTGTTTAAGGTTATGCGCGATGTGTTTGAGGCGAATCCGGGTAAGTTTGACGAGTTGCGAGATGATCCGGCTCTACTTGATAAAGAAGTGAAAAAAGCTCTTGGGAAGCGAACGGCAGAATTTCACGAGCGTCTTCGTCGTGCCGTCTCTCGAACCATCATTTTCTTGTTTATCACAAAGATTTTCATGGCATTTCTTATCGAAGTGCCGTATGAACTTCTTATTGTCCAGAAAGGGCACTGGACGCCTCTTCTTGTGAACGTGATTTTCCATCCGATCTTCTTTGCGATTATTGGTTTTACGGTACGGGTCAATGAAAAGAAAAACACGGAAGACTATCTTCTCGCGATCCGCTCGCTCATGGTTGACGTAAAGCATTCGCTTCTTGCGATCCGTATGCGCAAAACGACCTTCGGGACGCTTTCGAAGATTTTTTCCGTGATTTACGCGATGACATTCCTCTTTGTCTACGGCGTGATCGCGTTTGCGCTAACGCAGATTGATTTTACCTGGGTCTCGATTATTGAGTTCCTCTTCTTCCTCTCGCTCATTACCTTCTTTGGAATCCGCGTACGAAGTGCGGAGCGTGATATTGTCCTCTCGGATGCTCGAAAAGGATGGGTTGGAACGCTCTTCGATTTCCTTCTCCTTCCGCTTGTACGAGCGGGACAGTGGCTCTCAATCAAAGTTTCAAAGATTAACGTCTTTATTTACTTCTTTGACTTTATTTTGGAGGCTCCCGTGAAGGTTGCGATTCGATTCTTCGAGAATTGGATTTCCTTTGTTCGAGAGAAACGTGAAGAAATATGATCAATGATATCGTGCTCGATATTGAAACGAGCAATACATTCCAAGAGGTTGGGGGTTATTTTCCAGAGAAGCTCGACGTCTCCGTGGTCGTTGCCTATTTTTACGAAACGGATACTTATGAGCATTTTTATCAAGAGGATCTTCCAAAACTCTTTCATAAAATGGAACGAGGTGGGCGGATTATTGGGTATAACTCAATAGGGTTCGACTTGCCTGTCCTTAATCGTTATTACGCGGGAGATCTTCTAAAACTTCCGCAACTCGATCTTCTCCAAGAAATCCATGGCTCCCTTGGGTATCGGATTAAGCTCGACGATGTTGCCTCGGCGACTATCGGGACGAAGAAGAGCGCACACGGGCTTCTTGCGGTTAAGTGGTGGAAAGAGGGAAAAAAGCAGGAGGTGGCGGATTATTGTCAGCAAGACGTGAAAGTCACGAAAGATGTCTTAGAGTTTGGGGTGAAGAATGGCTATATCCTCTTTGACGATCGCATTGGCGAGAGAAAACAGGTCTTTATCAATTTTGGGATGAAGCCTGTGGATAAGACCGCATCGGTGAACCTGACATTGGGGTTCTAGCCTTTACAGGGATTTTTTGCCTGTTATAATTTCGCGCATATGACATTACAACAAGCGCTCGATACCCTGCGAGAGGGTGAGGCAGTGATCGTTGATGGACGTACGTTTAGTCCTGAACTGATCGAGGAGATTCAAATGCCAAGCGGTGAGATGATGTATTGGATCCATGACGACGGCGATCTTTGGCTTTCGATCGACCCATCTTCGGAGGAAATTATCCGATTCATGCAACTCGAAGAGGGGCTTGAGGTTGATGGAGATATCGTTGTCTATAACGGATCCGACTACGAACTCACGCTTGAGGGTGAAGGAAAGATGATGGAAGAAGGAGACGAGGTGGAGCAAATTGTCTATCGAGATTTCGAGCGAGATAATGGTGACGTTGTGCGAATCGTTGAGTATGCGATGAGCAATGAAGAAACAACATCGGTCGGAGTAAAGCTTTCGGAGGATTATCTACAAGAGGCCTAAGAAAGACGCGTGCGCTCGCACGCGTTTTTTTGTATACTTCTGCTATGGCGATTCGCTACGAACGAGCGGGTGGTAGTTATGCTTGGCGCATGTCGGTTGTGCGAGGAGTTTTTGGCGTACTTCTTCTTGTTCTTATTGGGCGACTATTTTTCTTGCAAGTGGTGAACGCGGAGTTTTATCGTTCGCTTGCTGAGGGGCAACATACGTTTTACGAAGAGCTTGTGGCCGAGCGGGGGGATATTATCGTTCGTGATTGGGTTGATGGGAGGGAATTCGCTGCGGCGACAAATGAGCTTCGCGCCTTTGTTTACGCGGAACCGCGAAAGATTGAGGACGGGGACGCTCTTGCAAAAAAGATCGCAGAAATACTTGGATATGCGACGGATGAGCCGGAAGAAGCGGTAGTGGAAGAGGCTCCGCCGGTCGTTGAGGATATTCGTGCAATTTTAAACGAAGGGACTGAACCAGTGCCCGTTGAAGCCGTTCCCGAAGCGGTAGTCGAAGAGGATGACGGCGGACTCTCGGAGTATCTTGCGATTCGAGATCGGTTGCGAAAGGTGAATGATCCCTATGAACCGATCGCGCGCAACGTAACGGAGGAACAACTCCAAAAGATCCTCGCTCTCGAGTCTCCTGGAATCTTCTCTATCTATGAAAACACGCGTGCCTATCCTGAGCGCGCGATTGGCGGCCACCTGTTTGGATTTTTGGGCGTGAACGAGGAAGGGGGTCGAGTTGGAAGGTATGGAATCGAAGGGTATTTTAACGAGTTCCTCTCTGGCGCGAACGGATTCTTGGACGCCGAGCAAGATACGAGCGGACGCTGGATCGGGGTCGGGGCCCGAAAATTTCGACCCGCTGTTGACGGAGGAGACGTTGTCTTAACGATCGATCGAACGATTCAATATCAGGCGTGTAAATCGCTTGTAGAAGGGGTTGAACGCTATCAGGCGGATTCAGGCGCGGTTGTTGTTCTTGAGCCGTCTACGGGAAAGGTGATGGCGATTTGTTCGAATCCGGATTTTGATCCAAATGCCTATTTTGAGGTCGACGATATTGCGGACTTTAATAACCTCGCGATTTCGTTCTCCTACGAGCCTGGATCTGTTATTAAACCACTCGTAATGGCCGGGGCGCTTAACGATGAGGTTGTTTCGCCGACGACGACCTATAATGACGAGGGATTCTTAACGATTGGGGAGGACACGATCCGAAACTTCGACGGGAAAGGGCGAGGAATTGTTTCGATGGTTCAAGTTCTTGAGCAATCACTTAACACCGGAATGGTCTATGTCATGCGCCAAATGGGTCAAGGACGGTTGAAGAGCTATCTTGAAGACTACGGGTTTGGCCAAAGGATCGATGTCGGACTCTCAGGGGAGCGTCAAGGAACGCTTGCATCTCTCGATAATTCGTCCGAGATTTACTTTGTGACTGCGAGTTACGGGCAAGGTTTTACGGCGACTCCGCTTCAGATCGCCGGTGCTTACGGGGCGCTTGCAAATGACGGCGTGATGATGAAGCCATACATTGTTGACGAACTTCGGTATGTTGACGGGGTTGTTGAAAAAACGGAGCCGAAAGAAGTGCGTCGGGTCCTTTCGTCAAAAACTGCGACGCTTATCGGAGGAATGCTCGTTTCCGTTATTGAAAACGGCTATGACGGAAAGGCGGGGATTGATGGATATTACGTTGCGGGTAAATCAGGAACGGCGCAGGTCGCACGGAAAGATGGGCGAGGATATGAACAAGGTCATACAATCGCAACGTTTGTCGGTTACGGACCAATTCAGGACCCGAAATACGTGATCGTTGTGATGCTTGATCACCCAAGGACGTCGCAGTGGGCATCTGATACTTCGGTTGTGGTGGGTCGCGAAATTTCCGAATTTCTATTACACTATCTAAAAGTAGCTCCAACACGATGATATGAGAAAACTTCTTCAGAAAATCCTCTTTTGGCGGGCTCGGGCAGTTATACGCAAGTTTGAGCCGACGGTGATTGCGATTACCGGATCGGTTGGGAAGACGGGTGCAAAACAGGCCGTTTTTGACGTTGTTTCGGAGCGAAGCCGGGCAAGAACCGCAGAGAAGAACTATAATAACGAATTTGGGGTACCTCTGACGATTCTTGGGGAATCGAGTCCGGGAAGATCGCCCCTTCGTTGGCTTCGGCTTCTCTGGCGATCCTTTTTCTTGAAGGATCTACCGGAGATCCTTGTGCTTGAATATGGAATTGACAAGCCTGGGGATATGGCGGAGCTCTGCTCTATCGCGAAACCAGATATCGCTGTTGTAACGGGTATTTCCCCCGTTCACGCGGAGTTTTTTGCCGACATCAATGAACTGGTAAAAGAAAAAGTGAGTATTTTCTCGCACGTAAAACAAGATGGACTCTGTATTATTAATACGGATAGCCCATTTTTGCGCCCGATTGCTCCTACGCTTGTGGGGAGTGTAAAGACGTATGGGGTGAAGGAGGCTGATCTTTGCGCGAGGGATATCCGTGTTCATGCAAGAAAAGACGATCACTATGATCCCGACGAACTGTTTGCGACGACGACCGCGTATATCGAGACGGAGCGTGGGGTCATTGGTGAGCTTGTGCTACAAAACGCACTTGGGTATGCGCCGGTGATGAGTTGTCTCGTCGCACTTCTTGTTTGCGAGCGTCTTGGAATTCCGACGGTTGAGGCGATCCGAATATTGAATCGTAAGGTGCACGCAAATCCTGGGCGTCTTAACCC
>CAZBFR010000032.1:0-9982 GCA_964491425.1 uncultured Gammaproteobacteria bacterium | reverse complement strand
GTGGAACGATTGTTGCGGAAGGAACGCCGGAAGAAGTGGCTATAAAAAAAGGCTCTCTTACGGGGCATTATCTAAAAGCAAAGCTTCGTTAAAACAGACACGCCGTCACGACCGGGGAGGTCATGACGGCGGAGACGAGGCTCGAGGGCCTCGTACGATGGTGGTGTTCAAGCGGCAGGCATGCGCTCGAGAAGTCGGAGATCAGGGATGACCACTGGAGCTTCCTCTCTGTGCCGAGCAAAGATCTCCAGGCACTTGGCGTGGAAGGCTCCGTCAAAAGCGCGACACAGGAGTCGCAGTTCGGTGCGCTCCATGCGCATTCGACGTGTCATGCTGTTCTGATCGAAGAACCGATCAATCTCGACCAGCGCTACGCTTGGAGCGGTAGCGCGACGTGTCACCGGGTCGATTGTGATCTCCGGTCCCTCGATCGTATCTTGCTGGGCCGACTGCTTCATTCCGTTTTCGTCGACCCAGTGGTGGGTCGCTTGTGCGGAAATGTGCAGTTGATGGGTGACTCGTACGCGTAACGTACGAGTTCTGTGAACGACGCGGGCTTCCACCCGCACATTCCAGGTTGTGACGAAATCGTCCACTTGGGACTCCTGCCTCTCATGAAGAGGGGCGGTAGGGTTGGGGAGGTTGTTGATGCTTGCGCATCGTATTTAGCGTAAGCCCGCGGAAAAAATCCGTCAACCCACGCAAAAAAGGGAGCACCCGTCGACCTGGGGAGAGATCGACGGGCGAGATGACGCGATCTACGCGTCGGCCTGACCGGACGAGGCGAACATGATCGGCGGACCCGACGGTACGCCAAGGAGACGGTCGTCTCGTTGGGTGGTCGACACCCGCTTCTCGTCTTCGGTGGGCAGGACGACCTTCAGGCCATCACGCTCGATCAGACGCGCCTCGAGGAGGCCCACGCCGATGTAGAGCTCAAGGAGCGCGCGCTCCTCTTCGTTGATCACGAGGACTCGCCGCCCGCGCGGTCCGAACAGGACGCGGAGCTGATCCGCGAAGATCCGCTCGTTGATCTGCATGATCGCAGCGTTGTCGCCAGGATCCCTGAGATCGCGTCCCATGAGTTGCTCGGGAGCGCCGCCGTCGGCGCTTGCGTAGAACCTGAGGCTCCCGTCGGGGAGGGGGTAGGCTCGCAGCTCTGTTGGTGTTGGTTGGAGGACCCTTCGTTTCTGCGCTCGCATTGGAGCTCCTTGCCGGCCGGGGAGGCTAGCGGAGGGGGTGGGTTGGGAATGTCGCCAATCTAGGATTGAACGACGCTGTAAAATAGCATAAGATTAGCGTAAATGTCAATTCCAAATAATGTCAAAGTAAAGAATGGGGTGCTTCCGGACGAGCCGGGGGTGTATTTTCATAAAAATGAGGCTGGGGATATTTTATACATTGGAAAGGCGACTTCACTCCGAAATCGCGTAAATTCTTATTTTTCAAAAGCACACGATAATCGCATAGCGGAAATGGTCTCGAAGGTTAGGGAAATCGACTATATTATTACCCCAACCGTGATTGAGGCCCTCGTTCTTGAGGCAAATCAAATTAAGAAGCATAAGCCTCCGTACAACGTCATGCTTCGCGATGACAAAAGCTTTTTGTACCTGTGTATAACAAATGAGCTATACCCGAAACCACTCCTCCTTCGCGGACATGATATAGAAAAATTTGGCGTAAAGCCGTTTGACGCCGAACTCTCGGAGCGCGGGAAGAAAAAATTTCTTGCTGTTTACGGACCATATACGAGCGGAGGGTCGCTTCGTAAGGCTCTTGAATATGTTCGTAGGTTTATTCCGTGGTCAGACTGTGAACCGCCGAGCGTGACGGGCAAGGCTCGCCCCTGCTTTTATCGTCATATTCGGAAATGTCCCGGAGTTTGTACGGGGGAGATTGATCGAAAGGCCTACCGTTCGATTATTCGCGATCTAATGGATTTTTTTGACGGCAAAAAGGAACGGATTATTAAACGGTTGAAAAAGGAGATGGAGACTTTGGCAAAAGAGAGGCGGTTCGAGGAGGCGGCAATTCTTCGTAACAAACTTTTCGCACTCGAACACATCCAAGATATCGCGCTTATTAGTCGAGAAGATGTCGAGCTTCCGTACGCAAAGCGCGTTCACGACGACGCAATTGATCTTGAGGGACGAATCGAGGCCTATGATATCTCAAACATTTCGGGGACTTCGGCCGTTGGGTCCATGGTTGTTTTTGAGGAGGGGCGACCGGCAAAGGCGAAGTATCGCAAGTTTAAGATTAAGACGGTCGAGGGGCCGAATGATTTTGCGATGATGGAGGAGGTTTTACGGCGTCGGCTTAAAAGGTCGCAAACGAGTCCGAAGACCTGGCCTCTTCCCGAGATTATGGTCATTGACGGGGGGCTTGGGCAGATCGGGAAAGTGTATGAGGTAATGAAGGAGCTTGGGGTTCATGTTCCCGTGATCGGGATAGCGAAGGGGTTTGATCGGAAACAGGATCGGCTCATGTTTGATCGGAGTGACACGGATATTCTCGCGATCGCGCAGCGCGGGAAGGAATTGTTCCAGCGAGCCCGGGACGAATCTCATCGTTTCGCCGTAAAGTATCACCGCGAAGTACGTCGCAAAACAAGTGGAATCCCGAAGAAAAAACGGTCGTGATAAACTGTGTTATATGCCTGAACGAAGAAAAATTCCTTTTGAAAGTACACACGGAGATTCTCACATGTCTCGTTTCAACGAAATTCGGTATGACGTTTATAAGCTGATTCATGCAACCGAATCCATGCCAAGGACCACGATCGCAACGTCTACGTTTAATGAGTCGCTCGCTGACGAAGGGTGGACCGATAAAAACGATAAGCGTATTTCAGCTCAAGACGTGATCGATGTCATTAAGCAGTATGGGTATGAGGGCGCACGTGCCGCTCGTCCCGAGCTCGCGCAACACATCCGACAGATAGAAGAAGCGGACTATTCGTTTCCTGTCCGCATCTATGATGGGCATATCGTCGACGGTTGGCATCGTTTATCAAAAGCCATTCTCGAAGATGTTGAAGAGATTCCGGCGATTGTTCTTACCGAGATCCCCGAATCGGTAAGGTTGAAGTAGTCACTAAAAAGATACACGGCGCGACCCGAGTGGGCCGCGCCGTTTAGCTATGGACGGATGTCGCCGAGGTACTGCTGTCAGCGAAAGATGTGGGCGACCTGCGGGAGCAACCACCGCTCGAAGTGTTCGAGGAAGAGTCGGTGGTGGTCGACGAGTTGATCGCGAGGCACGGCCTCGAGCTCATAGATCTCGATCCCTGGGCGGGGCGTGCGACCGTTCAGCCAGTCTGGCTTGAAGATCTCAACAGCGAAGAGGTTGTGGTGGCAGGCACCACGAGTCCGCTCCGTGTAGTCGGAATAGACATCGCCGATTTTCCGGATCGACGTTACGGCACTGGCCCCATCGAACTCCTTGAGACACCGCTGACGCATGGTGAGCTCGGCGTCTTGGTCCCCGGGGCGGAGAGTTGTGCCGGGGAAATGGAGTTGGTTCGGCCACTCCTCATTTGGATTCTGCTCCAGCGTCGGTCGACGAAGGAGAATGATCTCGATCGTTGGAGTAGTCCCGTCGTTCTTGAGGCCCAGGCTGTAGGTGAGGTACTCCGGGGAGTCCTGTGGGAATGCTGGGGAAAGGCCGTGGTACCACGCTCCGGGGATACCGTTGCTCGGGTGGGCGATCGCATGGCGCAGGAGTGCCGTGCCGAGGATCGGCGCCAGTGGGGCAAGAAGTTCGAGATAGTCCCCTATCCGTCCCTCCTCGAGAGCATCCCTCCCGATCTCGACGAGCTTCGCAACGATGTTATTCTGCGCAGAATAGATGCCGTTATGCATGGCCCCTCCTGGGTTGTGGGCTCGAAAAAGTTAGCAGTTTTGGGCAAAAAGCACAAGTTTAAAAAGATGCACGGCGCGACCCGAGATTGGGCCGCGCCGTTTGAGTTTTCGGTCAGGTGTCCTTGTCCTCTGAGTCGGAAGCGATCTCCTCGGGGAAGAGGATGCGTAGCATCCTCCGCTCGCAGCCGAGAATACCCTCGCCTCGGGATACGCGTGCCATCTCGCCGTAGATCTTGATGTAGGCGTGGACGGCAGTTCGGATCCCCTCTAGCTCCTCCTCGAGTGGGATCACCACAAAAACCCTGTATATACAGTGCATTACGATTGCGCCGAAAATCATGAAGAACGCCATCAAGAACTCTCCGCCAGGAATTTCGCACATCTTTCCTCCACTCAGGTCGTTTTTGGTTGATTTGCCCGCAAAATCGCACTAAACACTGATGCCATTTTCAGAAAAACCAAGGGCAAAAATACCATAAAATAGGCCCACTGTCAACACGATTTCCATTTATCCCCACGTGATGGGGCAGAGTGGTTGCGTGGGGAATAGAAGTGGGGTAAAGTGGAGTCATTGAGGCAGAAAGTGGGTTTCGGCCTCGAGACGACACAAGCCATGACCTGGCAAGTGGTTGTTTCCGCATTTACGCGGAGCCTCGGGTAACCTCCCCCCGAAATAATGATCAGCAATGAAACATTGTTTCGGTCCATTGCAAAATGGGATAACAACCGCTTGTTCTTTACTACATGGCTATGCAACATTTTCTAAATTATGTTCATAGGCGAGTATCATCACCAAATCGACGACAAAGGGCGACTCGCCCTTCCGACGAAGTTTCGCGACGACCTCGTGAAAGGTGCGGTTGTTACTCGAGGTCTCGACTCTTCGTTATTCCTGCTTCCCTTGGAGGAGTGGGGCAAACTCGCGGATAAAATCGCGGGCTTGCCCCTGGGGCAGGCAAATTCACGTGCGTTCTCGCGCCTTATGCTTGCGGGAGCGATGGACGTGATGCCTGATAAGCAGGGACGGTTCGTTGTACCGGAATACTTACGCGAGTATGCCGGTCTTACAAAAAAGGTGGTGATTGTCGGCGTAAATACGCGGCTTGAACTTTGGGACGAAGAAAAGTGGAATTCGTACAGAGCGCAAACCGAGGAGGACGCCGGCACCATTGCGGAACAACTTGGTCAATTCGGAATCTAAACTATGCAACATCAACCGGTACTTTTGGAGGAAGTGCTACATCATCTTCATCCAAAACCCGGCGGAGTCTATCTCGACGCCACGATTGGTGCTGGAGGTCATGCCAAAGCGATTCTAGACAAGTTGGGGGAGAGCGGTCGACTTTACGGATTCGACCGAGACGCAAGGAATCTCGCAATCGCAAAAGAGCGTTTACAGGGCTACGGCGAACGTGCGGTCTTTGTGTGTGATAGTTTTGCGCACATTGGAGAGCATGATCTGCCGCCCCTTGACGGAGCGCTGTTCGATCTCGGTTTTTCGTCGATGCATGTCGACGAAGCGGAGCGCGGGTTCTCGTTTATGCACGATGGACCTCTTGATATGCGCTACGACCAGAGCGGGGCGCTTACGGCGGAAGTCATCGTAAACGAATGGACGCGAGACGAAATCGCGGACCTGATCTTTACCTACGGGGAAGAGACCATGTCGCGACAAATCGCCGAAGCGATCCAAAAAGCGCGGAAGAACGTGCGTATTACGACAACGACGCAACTCGCCGAGATCGTTTCGGAAGTTGTAAAGCGTCGTGGAAAGGCACATCCCGCAACGAAAACGTTCCAAGCATTACGAATCGCGGTCAACGACGAGTTCGGTCAAATTGCCCCGGGACTTTCCGCGGTTACCGAACGACTTAAAGAGGGTGGGGTACTCGCTGTGATTACCTTCCATTCGCTTGAAGATCGTCTTGTAAAACAATGGATGAAGGGTCAGGGAAATCTGACAATGAATCCAAGGAAAGTGATTAAGCCAACCTGGCAAGAACAAAAAACAAATCGTCGCGCGAGAAGTGCAAAGCTTCGAATCGCGATTAAAGGAGGATATGAAAACCCAAAGCAACATCTTGAGTAAACTTGAATCGACATGGGGGCGAAGAGCTCTTATCCTTGCGATTCTCGTCATTGGGACGCTCTATATTTGGCAGGTCAACCTTGCGGCAACCGCAGGATTTACGATGCGAGATATTGAGCGTGATATTGAAGAGGTAAAGATGGAGCAGAAGCGACTTGATATGGAGGTTGCGCGACTACAATCGGTTGAGAGTGTCGCATCTCGGGTAACGATGCTTGGACTCGTGCCCGCGAGCGAGGTGGATTACATTGCGACGAGTGATGCTGTTGCGCTCCGCTAGAGGCGACGCGGGACGTGTGCTATAATCGGCACATGTCAGATCATGCATACGAGGGGATACAAACCGGTGCACGCCGTCCACGTCCGGCGGTTTTAATGGTGATTGATGGACTTGGAGTTGCAGCGGATAACGAAGGGAATGCAATTACGCGGGCGAAAACCCCGTATTTTGATTTGCTAAAGGGGCGGTATCCCGTAATGAACTTAAAGGCGAACGGTGAGGCGGTTGGACTTTCTTGGGGGGAGATGGGGAATTCTGAAGTTGGGCACCTTACGATTGGGGCGGGACGGGTCTTTTTCCAATCGTTTCCACGCATCGAACGCGCGATTCAGGATAAGTCGTTTGCCGAAAACCCTGGACTTCTTTCGGCAATCGAGGCTGTTAAGGCGTCTGGAGGAACGTTACATATTACAGGTATTCTTTCGGCGGGAAATGTCCACGGTTCAAATAAGCATATCTATGCGCTTCTTGATCTTGCGCGAGCACACAAGCTAAAGGATGTTGCGATCCACGCGATTCTTGATGGGCGCGATACGCTTTACAACGCCGGGATCGACTATCTGAATGAACTCCTTGAGTACATGAAGAAGCAGAAGGTCGGTCGGATTGCGACGATGAGTGGGCGGTTTTACGCGATGGATCGGGATAATCGCTGGGATCGAATCGAGAAGGCGTATAACGCGATCACGCTTGGAAAGGGGGAGGTGGCCGAGGATCCGATCGAGGCACTGAAGGGGTCTTACATGAAAGAGGTCTATGACGAAGAGTTTGTTCCGACCGTATTTACGCAGGCTGGCGCTCCTGTCGCGACAGTGAAATCTGGTGACGCAATGATTTTTTCAAATTTCCGAGCGGATCGGGCGCGCGAGTTGACGCAGGCCTTTGTGCTCCCGAGTTTTTTAAAATTTGAACGTGCGTTTATCGAGCATCTGACGTTTGTCACAATGACTGAATATGAAAAAGATCTTCCGGTAACGGTTGCGTTTGGTCCCGAGGTTGTCGAGCAGGGGCTATCGGAAATTCTATCGAACAACGATCTTGTTCAGCTCCATATTGCAGAGACGGAGAAGTACGCGCACGTCACGTTCTTCTTTAATGGAACGCGCGAAGAGCCGTTTCCACACGAAGATCGCGTGATTATTCCTTCACCGAAAGTCGCGAGCTACGATAAAAAGCCGGAAATGTCCGCAAAAGAACTTACGGCTCGCGTTGTAAAAGAGGTGGAGACGGGGAATTACGACGTGATCATTATGAATTACGCAAATCCCGATATGGTCGCGCACACCGGGAATTTCGAGGCGACGGTGACCGCAATGGGCATAATCGACTCCTGTGTAAAAGAAGTGTGCGAGGCGGTTCTCGCAAAAGACGGCGTCGTGTTTATCACGGGCGATCATGGAAATGCCGAAGAAGTAAAGAATTTGCAGACGGGAGACATCGATAAAGAGCACAGTACAAATCCTGTCCCGCTTTACGTTGTTGGAAATGCATTTGAAGGTCAGGCGGGGCCAAGCGGAGATGTTCCAAACGGAGACCTTTCGCTTCTTCCGCCGATCGGGATGCTCGCGGACGTTGCTCCAACTTTTTTAAAGGTCCTGGGGATTCCACAGCCCGACGTTATGACGGGTTCATCTCTGCTATAATGCGCACATATGAGGAAAGTGATCATTGCTCTTGTTATCTTGTCCGGGGTCTTCTTCGCTTCGCTCGCGATTATTCTTGTGCTCGTGCTTCAAAAAGCGAAAGAGATCGATTGGACCTCGATTGAAGTCGATACGACGGAGACCGTAACTCCGGACGATTTGGAGCTTCCGGGGACGGGAACGCGACCTCCCGCTGAGCTCGAGCAAGAACGAATTTTTGATGAAGATTTTGAGACTCCGCTTATGATGGCGCGTGCGGAGCTTGGAAATGACGAAGCGTGTATTTCGGGCGAGGCGATTTCCGGATTCTCGGGGAGCCCGGTCATTGCGGATTTGGACTCCGAGGAGCGAGCCGAGCTCGTTGATCGGCTCGAGAGCATTCTTTCAAGCGGGGAGGACGCCGAAGCTTTGACGGTTGCGCTTGAAACGCTTCGAAAACCGCTCTACCGCCTTTGTATTGTTTCGGATGATCTCGCTGTGGCGCTTACACAGATCAATTTCCCGATGACGGATGGGGATACGCAATACCGATACGACCTCGCCGTCCTTCCAAAAGATGTTTTTGATGAGTTCTCCGTTGAGGAGGGCGACACGCTTTACGGAAGCGTCGATTCGTCCTTGGCCCTTTGGGCGGATATCGACGACTCCTCGATTAACGAACTTCCAGCTGTGGCGCTTTACGAAGACAGTGAATTCACGATTCGAACCTGGGATGTCTATTCGATCGATACCTTCTTTGGAGAGTTCGATCATATCGAATCGTGTGGGGTAACGGCGGTTGGTGGAGTGAAGAAGATCGCTTGCGACAAAATCTACGAATAATATGCACACAACATTAAAAATAATGGTCGTCGCGTTTCTTCTCCTCTTCCTTGCGAGTGGAGTTGGAATTATCTACTTCTACTTCCAAAACATGGCCCTTGGTCTCGAGATCGAAAAGCTCGAATCGTCCGTTGCTGATTTAACGGCCGATCTTGCGAGAAAAACGACGGCGATTTCTGATAAAGATGCGAAGATTCTTGAGCTGAGCGAACAACTTCGCGAACTTCAAAATCAAGCGACGACAGTATCGGTCACTCCGGCCGATCTCGGTTTCGCGTTTTCTGCGAACGGCCGTCGCGTTTATGGCGATTGGGTGATTACAAAGAGCGAATGGAACGCGGGCGCCTCGCATGAAATTTCTGGGGCAACAAATGGAATGACGAAATTCAACGTTGGTGCGACTTACGGTGTTCAAGATCGTGGTGGTGGAACGATTGATATTAAGGATTGGAAAAAAGAAAACGGAAAGTATTTTGTCTTCTTCAAAGAAGGATGGGTCGCAATTCCTGCCTCTGCAGTTGTAGAGGAGCTAGCGATCACTGGGGGAGTTGCTCTAATAATTCGTGGGACAGGAGCAGCGGGAGGATTTGAGGGTTCGGATTTGTTGCCACCTGTCGATATGTTGCATGCAATGGTGCGAAATGATAAACCAGGGGCTACCTACAAAGTTCTCCACTTTACACCGCCCGAAGGAGCTGGAATCGGAGGGGCGGACTTCCGTGCATTTGTTCAATCGATTAGTTTACAATAATGGAAAGTAAGGAAATTAGCTCGGTTCTCCTGCGTTTGAAACAACGGTTTCCGACGCCGGGGGCGATGGAATTAGGAGGCGCGTACCAAACACTGGTAGGCGTTCTTCTTTCTGCGCGGACACGCGACGAGCAGGTGTTGAAATTACTGCCAGCGTTTTTTAAACGGTTTCCGGACGTGGAGGCGCTGGCGAAGGCGGAGGTTGAGGAGATTCGAGGGTACGTGAATACGATCGGGATGTATCGGCAGAAGGCGAAGCACCTAAAGGGAATGGCGGTGCGGATCGTTGAAGTTTACGGTGGAGAAGTTCCAAAGACGATGGAGGATCTCGTGAGTTTGCCGGGAGTTGGACGGAAGACGGCGAGCGTAATACTCCCGCATATTTACGGGATTCCAGCGATTGCGGTTGATACGCACGCGCACAGGGTCGCGAATCGCCTTGGGTGGGTAAAGACGAAGACGGCCGCACAAACGGAGAAGGAGTTGCTTAAAATCGTTGATGAACAAGATCGGTATACAGTGAATCAGGTCA
>CAZBFR010000031.1:0-10088 GCA_964491425.1 uncultured Gammaproteobacteria bacterium | reverse complement strand
GACCTCGACGGGGACGTTTTCTGCGTTATTTACCGAGCCCTTTACGACCATGGCCAACTTTATACAACTTCAATGGAACGATTTACGGGGATGAATGCGGAGGGGGCGCCTCGTTTCCGACTCGTTGAAGCCGAAGAACAAAACCGTAATCCGGATCACGTCTACCCGACGCTTACGATGTAGACTAACGAATCGCGATTGACCCGACGTGCGGGGCGAAGAGGGCGAGAATTTGCTCGAGACGAGGGCTTGAGGGTGGACGATATGCGTGAAACGCTGGGTCGAGGACTTGGCCGGGACGAAACGATTGGAGAAAGTACCGCTCGGCGCCGGAGAGAAGCGGGATCATTGCGCGGAGGGTTTCGTCGTCGTGCAGTTCTTCGATCAGTGTCGTGCGAAACTCGTAAGGGACGCCCGAGCTTTTTAATAGTTCTACGGTTTCAGCGATCGCTTCCGCTTTTACAAATGGCTCCATAAGTTCCTCGTACCGCGCGAGGGATGTTTTAATATCCATCGCAATATAATCGAGAAGGCCCGATAAAATTAGCTTGCGCACATCCTCCGGTCGACTTCCGTTTGTATCAAGTTTGATTTTAAATCCGAGTTCTTTAATCCGCGCGATAAACTTTGGAAGGTCCCCCTGAAGCGTCGGCTCCCCTCCTGAAATGACCACCCCCTCAAGGAGTCCAACTCGTTTCTTGAGAAACATGAAAAACGCCTCCTCTTCGATAAACGCCCCCTTCATCGCGCAAATCCGCTCCGGAAGAACAAACTCCGGATTGTGGCAGTACCCACACCGAAAATTACAGCCCGCAGTGAAAATGATACAGGCAGACTTCCCCGGGTAATCAAGAAGCGTGAACGGCTGTATGCCCGAGAGGAGCATAGCGAAGGGTAAAGGCGCGGTTAGACGCTTGGCACTCGGTAAAGTGCTTGCGAGAATAGTGCTCGGCCTTTTTTCCGATATTAAAGGCGCTTACCGGGCGGTGGTAGCCCATGACGCGTGTCCAAACCTCGCAACGTGTTCGTTCTTTTTGCATATTAATTGATTTGTTCATAGATTTTTCGTGTTTCTTCGTCGTAGCGAGGAGCCGAGACAATCCCGATCTCCTCGTCGCACTTAGGGCAAAAGTCCCACTCCCCCGAAAGATAGCCGTGCTTCGGGCAAATCGAGAAGGTCGGAGTGATCGTAAGGTACGGGAGGCGGAATTTTGAGAGCATGCTCCGTACGAGGTTGCGACAGGCAACTCCGTCGCTTACGCGCTCCGTTAGGTAGCCGTGGAGAACCGTCCCGCCCGTGTACTTTGTTTGGAGATTGTCCTGGAGTTCGAGGGCTTCGAAGATATCGTCGGTAAGCCCGACCGGGAGTTGCGTTGAGTTTGTATAGAACGGCGCTTCTTTTGTGCCGGCTTGGATCATATCCCCGTAGCGTTTTTGGTCCTCCTTCGCGAAACGGTAAGTCGTCCCTTCCGCCGGTGTTGCCTCGAGATTGTAGAGATTCCCCGTCTCCTCTTGGTAAAAACTCATCCGGTCACGCATATAGTCGAGAAGCTCTATCGCAAACGCTTGACCGTAAGGCGTCGCAATCGTTTCCTCGTCGTTCGTAAAGTTGCGAATCGCTTCGTTTACCCCGTTAATTCCGATCGTTGAGAAATGGTTTTTAAGGTAGCCGAGATAGCGCTTTGTATATGGAAAGAGTCCTCGATCGATCCAAAGCTGGATCACCTTTCGCTTCAATTCGAGCGATTCTTTCGCCATGTCCATAAGCGTGCGTAAACGCTCGTAAAACGCCTCTTTATTTCCCTTGTGAACATATCCAAGACGCGCAACATTAATCGTTACAACCCCGATCGACCCCGTCATCTCCGCCGATCCAAAAAGTCCCCCTCCCCTCTTTCGAAGCTCCTTAAGATCGAGCTGGAGGCGACAACACATCGAGCGAACATCGCCCGGGTTTAAATCCGAGTTCACAAAATTTTGGAAGTAGGGCGTCCCGTATTTTGCGGTCATCTCAAACAGGGCAAGATTTTTCTCGTCGTCCCAGTCGAAATCCTTGGTGATGTTGTAGGTTGGAATCGGGAAGGTAAACGTTCGCCCCTTCGAGTCTCCACGGGTCATCACTTCGATAAAGGCGCGATTAATCATCGCCATCTCTTTTGCGAGTTCGCCGAAGGTATAGGCGAAGGGTTTTCCGCCAAGAATTAGACGCTTGTCCTTAAGATCCTCGGGACAGTTCCAATCAAGCGTAATATTCGTAAACGGCGTTTGCGTCCCCCAACGAGAAGGAATATTTAGGTTAAATACGAACGATTGCACAGCTTGATACACCTCCTTGTAGACCGCGTCTTCAAGGTATTTTTCATGGATCTCGGGGGTTGCGAACTTCATCCCGTACGTTTCAATCTCTTCGCGTTTTTCAAGCTCAAGTTTTTTTACAAATGGTGCGAGGTAGGTATCAAAGCTCGAAAAGGCCTGCGCCCCCGCCCACTCGTTTTGGAGCGTCCCGAGGAAATTTACCATTTGCGCAACGGCGGACGAAAGATGCTTCGGAGGCCCCGACTCGATTTTATTTGGCACCCCGTTAAACCCCTCTTCGAGGAGCGCGCGAAGACTCCACCCGGCGCAATAACCCGAGAACATGTCGAGATCGTGGATATGGTAGTCCGCGTTCCGGTGCGCGTCCCCGATATAGGACGGATAGACGTGCGAGAGCCAATAATTTGCCGTAACCTTCCCCGCCGTATTTAAAATCATCCCCCCGAGCGAAAATCCCTGGTTCGAATTCGCGTTAACGCGCCAATCAATTTTATTTAAGTATTCGTCGATTGTTTTCTCAACCTCGACAACAACATTTCGCTTCTCTCGAGCCTCCGCCCGCTTCGCGCGATACAAAATGTACGCTTTCGCCGTCTCCGAAAATCCCTGCGCCATCAACTCCTCCTCAACACGATTTTGAATCTGCTCGACAAACGGAATCCGCCCACCGGTTTCCCGCTCGAGACTCGCCGTTACCGCTTTCGCGACCGCTTCCGCCTCCCTTACTCCCCCTTCGGCAGTTACGGTAAACGCTTTTTCGACTGCCCGAATAATTTTCTCGGGATCGAAATCGACAATCGCCCCATTTCGTTTTTGTACTTTGTAGATTGGCATAGAATAAAAATAACCCACCACTAGTTGGTGAGCTTCAAAGAGCTTCTCGGTTCACGCAATCGACGTCGCGTAAACCTAGTATACACCCTTACTTCGGGTCGATGGGGATCCTATGTGGACAAGGATAAACTCCACACAAATAATCGTCGAAACTTGCGAGAACCGTCGTATTCATAGCCCCACACCCCTTACATTTTACCTCCACCGTCCCTTCAACAATAAATCCCCGAAAGAGGAGTCGTTCACAACTTTTACATCGATATTCCTTTAAACAGGGAGCTTGCATAGTACATGTTCACTATATCACTCTCCAACCACCTCGAGTACAGCCTTCAATGCCGAAGGCAGCTCCATGACACCCTCGCCCCAGGAAAAATGACCCTTACCCTCGTCCATTACAATCATCGAGCCCAACTTCACTTTAAATTCTTCCGCGTTCGTAATCGAAACGTCCGGATCATTGTCCGAGAAAATGGCGACGCTCTTCTTGAGATGCGTGCGTACCTTTGCGATATCAATCGGTGTTCCGAGCCACTCCTTTGCAACACTCTGCACGACTTCGTCATCATCTAAACCAAGTAAATCTTTGAAAAATCCAGCGACAAACACCGCTCCGCCTATCTTCTTTCCCTCCGCCAAGCTTTCACAATAACGAATAATCGTTTGGCAACCAATACTATGACCGACAAAAAATGTTTGTTCATCGACGTCTCCCACAACTTCAGCAAGCGCAGGAACCCATGTATGAATGCGCGGTTCGGATGAATTCGGGAGCACGGGAGCGGTGACCATAAATCCACGACCTTCTAATTCCTGCTTCAACCAAGGAAACCACCCCTCGTCCGGAGTGCCGTCCCAGCCATGAACAATGAAAACTCTTTTTTGCATATATTGACAAATGTGATATCACTCTGATATCATTTTAATATCCATAAGGAAGTGCACTTCATAAAGTTTCGTCTTTATGCGGTGCATTTTCATTTTTGACCGATCTTTTTCTTTAAGTTGTCCATAAAATGAATCTTTTCCTTTGCTTCTTTCTTTAAAAGTTTAGAACATGTCTTGAAGTAGGGGCTAAGCACCGTTTCAAGTTTCCCGCTTTGATAAAGGTGCTGTACCAGAGAGTAAAAATCGCCATCGCTACTTACAAGAATCGCTTTGTCATAATTATCCCGCTCTAACATTGTATATAAAACAAGATCCGCATCGCAATTTCCCTTTGGCTTTTTATTAGCATCCAAAATGACGGGCTTGAAAACGAGAATGTAGCCGGCCTTTTGAAGCGAAGAATATAATGCCTGATATTCCTGCATGAAGCCTATAAAGACATAAGCTGTACCTACATGATACTTATCTTTCAGATACACTCTAAACTTTGTCCAATCCAACTCCCAACCAAGCGATTTAACTCCCAGGTGGGTATTTTGTGCATCGATAAATGCAAAGTTTTTCATAATGTTGGTGGGCGAGAAGAGACTCGAACTCTTATGCCTTGCGGCACATGCTCCTAAGGCATGCGTGTATACCAATTCCACCACTCGCCCGTAGGGATAGCTTGCCAGTTTTTGCTCATTAGGTCAACATGGAAGAACAAACCTATGAAACATAAATATTTGGCTCTCATTGGTCTTTTTTCCTCGTTTCTATTCGCTATTTTCGTCGATATCGTCCTTTTTACCTCGGGCGGGCTCGGTCTCAACCTCTTCCTTGTACAGGGAGCATTTCTAGGACTTTTGTTCGTATTTTATAACCAAATTGGTCGTCAGGTAACACCAAATAGCCTCCTTCTTGCCGGACTCACCCTCGCCCACGCCGGAGTCTTCGCTATTTGGACAAACACCCTTTCACTCGGTCTTAACATGACCCTGCTTCTCTTCCTCAATCTTTGCCTTATCCTTCACCTTTTTGGAAGTAAGCTCCGGGTTGCACACATTCCAGACGCAGCAATCCTTCTTTTCCGAGGTTTTCTCGACGCTGTTCGCGGGTTCCTCCTTTTTCTTGAGCTTCCGAGCGTGAGCATGAAAGACGATACGGCGAAAAAACTCTTCCGAGGGCTCCTTTTTGCCTCCCCGTTCCTTCTTATCTTCCTCGCCCTCTTTATCGATAGCGACCTCGTCCTCCAAAACCGTCTCGAGAATATCTTTGAGGATCTCGACGAGAACGCCCTAAAAACAATCCGCCACATCGTTTCGATTATCTTCGTCTTTGGGGCGAGTGTCATGGTTTTCGGTGGGCTTCTTAAGTCCTCCGGCGAAGAAAAGCCAAGCAACGTTCCAACAACTCCGATCTTTACCGCCGAATCGCTTATCGCGCTCGGCCTTGTTAACGCCCTCTTTCTCGCATTCATCCTCTTCCAGGCTAATTACCTCTTTGGTGGCGAGGCAACATGGCAAACAATTGAGAACTTAAGCTACGCGGAATACGCGAAGAACGGATTTGGAGAACTTGCCGCGGTTTGCGGGCTTGTCATTTTCCTTCTTGCAACCGTTCGTTACCTCGTCCGCAACTCGTCTCGCCGATTTATCCGCTTCGCGCAGGTTGCGCTTATCGTTCAAACGATTGTCATTGCGATTTCCGCGTTTCAGCGCCTAGCCCTTTACGTCGACGCTTATGGATTTACGGTACTACGCCTCTTCGGCTTTTGGGCCCTCGGCCTTGTCGTAGGACTTCTTATCATTCTCGCGGTGCACATTATTTTCCGCGTCCCAACCTACCGCTACGCGCAACATGCGATCCTCTTTACGAGCCTCGCCGTCCTTGGATTCACCGCCTCAACCCCAGAGGTTCTCGCAATCCGCCTTCAAGTCGCCCGATCTACGGAAGAAAAACCATTTGAAGTTCAGGATTTTAGGCTCAATGCAACAAGCGAATCGTACGCCCTTCTCGATAGCATTATTCATAATGAATCCATCTCTGGGATCATCCAAAAACCGGTACTAACAGGTGCCTATTGCAACAGATACGACGATCCTGCACTCTATCGCGACTACCTCGCGCGAGGTCAAGCGAATCACGTCTACCAAGACTTTTACTATAAGCAGGTAACTGGTCGCTACGAAGAAAAGGGCACGAGAGAATACAAAAAGTGGAATACATGGAAGTCTTGGAACTTAATGCGCGCGACCGTTCCCCGCTTTACGATCCCGTTTGAATCAAACAATCTAATGCCCGATTCATTCAGCGACAAAGAACTTGAAGAATACTGCAAAAGCATTGGGGTAAATAAAACCTGGTACTAGTTTTCCCCACCCCACCGTTGACGACGACCCCCTACCCTGCTTCAATAGAAGTACAAACATTCTCCCCATTAAGAAACGATTCCTAGGATCGTCTTAGTGGGGAGTTTTGTTTGTCAGCGCGCTGTACCTTAACAACTCAATTATGAAAAAATGGTATGCAAAGTTCCTTTGCCTCACCCTCTTCTTCCCCGCCCTCGCATCGGCCACCGCTTTGCCGAATGTGTTTGTTGACGAAGTCGATAACGACGATCCGCGTCACGAAGAAGGGGCACAGTGGATCGAAATCACCAACCGAACTCGCGAGGAAATGGATACTCGCGGGTGGATTCTCCCCGGTCTCGCTACGGGAGGAGAGTCGGTCAAGTTAACGCAAGTCCTTAAACCAAACGAAACGCTCGTGGTCCGGACCGATTCGGCAAAGCGAGAGGAAGTAGAGGTTCCGCCCTCTCTTCCTCCAAGTCTATCGGAACTCGTAAGCGATCCGGAGGACGGTGGAGAATGGGTTGAACTCTTTAACCCACGCGATACGAATGTTGACCTTTCTTCGTTCAAACTGTCCGACGCAAGTGGCAAAAAAATAGCCCTTATCGGAACGATTGAGCCGAGCGAATACTTCGTCGTCAACCTCGCAAGTAGTCTCTTAAATAATTCGGGAGATACGCTTAACTTGATCGACATAAACGGCGCTGTTCTTGATTCCGTTACGTACGGCGAGGATAATGCCCCGAAAAAAGGCGAAAGTTTCGCTCGCGATCTCGAGGATCATTGGAACATTACGACTCCAACGAAAGGATTACCGAATCTCTTTCCTGAACCCGAAGTAGAAATCACTGCCGAAGAACAGGTGGAAGAGGAAGAAGAAATCATTGTCGCCGAGGAAAATGAACCGGAACCAGAATCAGAACCCGAACCGGCTATCGAAACAATACCAACGTACACGGGAACGATTACCGCACCTCCGGGGCTTTTCGGAAGCCAAATCGCCTACATTAGCGGATACCAACTCTACCTTTATAAGGCGGACTGGCCGGAGCTCGCGGTTGGCGACACGGTACGTGTAAAGGGTGATCTCGGGGAATCTCGAAGCGAAACGCGAATTAAACTCGCGAGCGGAAATGATCTCGTGGTAACCGGAGTGAAGACGCTTGTGCCGGAGACTGTTTCGACGAAGGAACTTACGAATCTAAAGACCGGAACGCTCGTTACGATCGCCGGAAAGGTCACAACAAGAGCCGACCGAACACTTACAATCGAGGATGCCGAAGGAACCGTCGACAGCGTGTTCATTGACGCGATAGACCTCGACTTAAAATCGTTCATGGATCAAGAAGTGATCGTAACGGGGATTGTCCGAACGCTAAACGCGAACCCGCGTCTCTATCCGCGCAGTGCCGAGGATATCGTCCTCGCGCCCGCCCTTGAACCGGAGCCTATCGTCACCGAACCACAAGAACCAACTCTCTTTTCCACTACAAGGCGAAGTCTCCCAAAGCCGTTAATCGGCGGAGGATTCGTCGTCGCGTCGGCGGGATCGGGAATGCTCTTCTATCTAAAACACAAACTTAAACTCTTAACCTAATCTTATGGAACAGCTTATTAAAAACCCGCAAGCGAAATGGTATCTCGACCTCTCTTCCCGCTTTGAAGAACTCGTTTCGAACCTCGAAATCGACGACGACCAAGCGAGCGAGCTTAAAATCTTCGTGCTCCAAGTCGCGAAGGATCAGTACCTTGCCGGCAACCGCTCGGGAATTAAGTGGGCACGGTCACAATCGGCCGGAACGCCAATGAACTTGATGACAATTGCCTAAACGAAACGCCCCCGTCGCCCGGGGGCTTTTCTTGACCCGTGAGTGCCCAAATGGTATATTCTGTGCACTGCGGTAGTAGTTCAGTGGTAGAACGCTTCCTTGCCAAGGAAGAGGTCGCCGGTTCGAACCCGGTCTACCGCTCCAAAAAGCCACCTCTTACGAGGCGGTTTTTTGTTTCCTCTTAGGTTTTGTTTTTGGCTTGTGGCCATTTAGGAGATTAAATCCTCGGAGCGCCGCCTCGATTCCCGGCTTTTTCCCCGCCCAAGAAAGGGCAAGAAGTCGGCTTGGAGAGCCCCACCAAACGCGCCTAAACTCACGATGATGATAATTTAAATCAAATCGTACCGTCGACGAAACTTCCGCAAGGAAAAAATATTGCTCCTGCCCGATAAATCCCGTGTTTTTTAGTCGTTCTTTCATGTCGACCGTCCAATCGTAGCGCCGAGAGCCGATAAGCGACGCAACGAGCGTGTACTGATCCGGCCAAATGCCGAGTTCTTCCTTTAGCTCGCGACGAATCGCCATCTCCGGCGTTTCCCCCGGATCGATTCCTCCTTGTACCGTTTGAATCACCCCCTCCCTGTCCGCCCGTTCACACAAAAGGACCTCGCCATGCTCGTTGACGATAATCGCGGCAACATTCGGGCGATACCCCTTCTTTGCATAGTTCGTCCACCCGCTACGAAACGCCCGCGAGAGAAAAATAAGCGCAAACGCGAGCGTCCAAATCTCAATCGCAATAACTTCGGGGAACCCTCCGCCAAGCCACACCTCAAGCGACGCCATCCCAACCGTCGTGAGCGACACCGTTCCGAGAAAAATGAAACAAAAGGCAACGGCGGGGTGCAAAATATTCACCCGAGACTCTTTTAATGGTCCAAAAATAATCGAAAGCACGATCGAGAGATAGACTTGCGTTCCAAAAACCATGGCCCAAAGCCACAAATCGTTAAATGATAAAAAATAGAGCATTGCCCCACCGGAAGCAAAGATCGCAAGGTTTCGCGCCGCCTTGTACGGGACGCGCGGGAAGGTTCGGAGATTGATAATTACAACCGCGTAGAGATAAATCGGGAGCGCGAGCGCGGTCGAGACGGCAAGCATCGCGGAAAACGGGGTCCAAACGGTAAGCGGGTGGATCGAGTAGGCTTCGGAGAGTTTAAACAACGCAAAAAGTCCAACAAGAGTCATCCCGATCTCAAGGAGCGTATTGAAAATAAGAAGCAGACGTGGAATAGGGCGCATGCCAAGAAGTATACTCCGAAATTTCTTCCCGCTCAAAGGTGGACAAGAATCTTTTTATTTGCTATCATTTCCCCTCGGTTTTCAACCCGAGACCTGGAGGAATCATGCTGTTCGTGGCAAATCAACGGACGACCGCGGGCTTCAAGCCCTACCTTTGGCCGAAGAACCCACACCCAGGGATCTCCCGTGGCAACATCGCGGAAGACTACGATGACGCATTCACGCGGAAGGCCCTAATCAAAGGACGGCCGACCATGAATGTGATGCGAACACAGTGGGAACTCGGCTGGGACTGGGATAGGAACGGGGACATGCGATCCCTCGCACAACTCGTCGCCGACCCGATTCACCCGAGCCTTGCTCTCGACGAGAAGGAGCCTCTCTGGAACAGGGCGCTCGGTTGGATGATCCACCTACTCGCGAGTCATCCGTGCCTCAAGGTCTTCAACGACCTCGAAGGCATTGGGAGCGAATGGGTTCGACCCGCTGGAGGAGCGCGCGAAGCGCTTCAGGCGTATCTCGAGTCAACCCACGAGGCGCCGATCCACATCCAGTACGGCCGTCTTCACGCCGGACTCTCCCCGAGCCTGATCGCGGAGCACCTCGGGCCGAACGAGTACCCGCTCGATCTCCTGTACTGCCT
>CAZBFR010000030.1:0-10438 GCA_964491425.1 uncultured Gammaproteobacteria bacterium | reverse complement strand
TAAGCGAGCTTATTCCTTGGGTGTCGGTTGAGCGCATGCGCCAGAAGATTTTGCATGACCTCACGCTTGCCCAAGAGTACTTTGCAAAAACATAAATCCCCGCGTTGCGGGGATTTTTGCTATTCGTGCATTTTTTTCTTTGCGAGCGGTTTCTTCTTTCCGCCGAATTTTTTCACCCGGATCTCGACAAAATTCACGATCTTTTCGGCGACGTTGACTCCGCTAGCTCGCGAAATACCCTCAAGTCCCGGATTCGAGTTAACCTCGATAATCTTCGGTCCTGTCTTCGTTCGAAGGATGTCGACACCGGCGATGTCGAGCTGGAGGACGTCCGTAGCGCGAAGTGCAATCTTCTTTTCCTCCGGACTCAGGTCCGCGACGCCTACCGTTCCACCCTTGTGGAAGTTTGCGCGGAACTCACCCTGCTTTGCAACACGCTCCATTGTCGCGACAACCTTGCGACCAAGGACAAATACGCGCAAGTCCTTGCCCTTTGCCTCTTTAATATACTCTTGTACGGAAACTGGCCCCTTTTCCTTCACCGTCAAATACTCAACGATTGGCTTAAGCGAGCGCTCGGATTCCGCGAGGAAGACGCCTCGGCCATGCGTCCCGTAGATCGACTTAACAATGACGGGGAATTTGAACTCTTTTGCGGCCTCTTCGAGCATGGTTGGGTCTTCAACAACAACTGTCTTAGGTACCGGAATCTTAAAATGGTCGAGCATTTGGAGCGTACGAATCTTGTTTTTTGCACGGAAGACCCCGATGTAGCCGTTCAACACATAAAACCCCGTGAGCTGGAATTGCTTGATAATGGACGAATTGACGCTCGGGTCCGCGGTAAATCCTGGGCGAACGAGGATTACATCATACTTCTTTGGAGAGAGTGTTTGACCTTTGTAGGTGAGTGTTCGCCCATTTCCAAAGACAAGACCGACGTGACGACTGTAGAATACTTCTACGTCGTGTCCACGCTTTTTCGCTTCGTCGATAATGCTTCGCGTTCCGACTGCGATATTTTTTGAACCTTTCACAAAGGAAAGGATGCCGATTTTCATAGATTTGTTGTGGCTAGTGTAGCCCTTAGGGTTTCTGCGTCAAGCGCTTGAGGACCTCAAGGAGCTCTTCCTTGGTTTTTGCGGTCATCATTGCTGATTTATACTCTTTCATGTGGGGAATCCCCTTGAAGTACCAGGACAAATGTTTTCGAAATGTTGTGATCGCTCCTTCGCCGTATTGTTCGAGATGCAGGTCGAGGTGAAGGAGGACCGTTTTAAGACGCTCCTCGAAGGAGACCTCTTCCGGGACCTTTCCCGCGAGACGATCCTCGATATCGCGGAAAATCCACGGGTTACCGAGACCTCCGCGCGCTATAAGCACTCCGTCACACTGTGTTTGCTCGAGAGCGTCGAAGAAATCCTGGTGTTTGAAGACGTCGCCATTATAAAGGACTGGAATCGAGACGGCTTTTTTCACATTCGCTACCGCCTCTCTATTTGCAAATCCGGAATATCCTTGGACCTTTGTTCGTCCGTGAACGGTTACAAGATCGGCTCCAGCTTCCTCAACGACCTTTGCGAATTCGATGCATTGGTCATAGGCGTCCCAGCCGGCGCGCATCTTTACGGTGACCGGGATCGAAACCGCCTGTTTCATTGCTCGAACGATTTTCTTTGCTCGCTCAGGATCCTTCATGAGCGCAGCTCCGTTGAAATTTGAGGTGATCTTGTACACGGGGCACCCCATGTTGATGTCGATCCCTTCCGGATGGAACTCCTCTTCAACAATTCGTGCCGCTTCTGCCATGACACTTGGATCCGATCCAAAAAGTTGTTGGATGATTGGATGCTCCGATTCATGGAGGAAGCCCATCTCCTTCGTTTTATCGTTCCCTCGAACGAGTGCCTCGCTTGAGATCATCTCCCGGAACATGATTGGATTTGCGATCGTTTTTACGGTACGACAAAACGCGCTATCGGTCATGTCGGCCATCGGGGAGAGGGCGACGATTGGGCGCGCTTGTGTTTTCCAAGAAAAAGCCATAAAGCTGGCGAAGTATGAACGAAAATAGGGAGTTTGTCAATCAAACGGGCATGCAGTATTATAGGGTTATATGAAAATCAACACAACGACTTTGATGATTTCCTTGGCAATTGGCGTACTTGTGCTTTTGATCGGTGGTGCCGCTTTGAAAAATCGTCTTCCGTCAAAGCTTGATAGCTTCGCACAGTGTCTCACGGATAATGGAGCAAAGATCTACGCCGCTTCTTGGTGCCCACATTGCGCACAGCAGTACGAACTTTTTGGTTCGTCAGCTCGAAAGTTGAATAAGAAAGAGTGTGCGGTTCCGGGTTCGCGCAATCTCGATCTTTGTAAAGATGATGGAATTCAAACAACTCCAACGTGGGAAACGGCGACAGGTGAGCGAATTAGCGGAACTCAGTCTCTTGAGAAGCTCGCGGAGATTTATAACTGTACGTTACCTGAATAGATATGACACTTCGTAATGGTTTTCGCACAGTATTTTTCGTCCTTTGCCTCCTCGGGATTGGCGTTGCGAGCTACCTGGTAACGGTCCATTACAATGTTTCCGATGCGTCGTTTTGCAGTATCAGCGATACATTCGATTGTAATACGGTGAATCAGAGCGCGTATTCTGAGCTTTTTGGAATCTCGGTCTCGCTTATCGGGGCCGTTGGATACCTGCTCATGGCTGTGCTTTTTGCGGTGTACGAAAAAACAAAGCGTGAGGACGTCTTCCTTGCCCTTGGCGTCTGTGTCCTTATCGCGCTAGGGTTTAGCCTCTACCTTACGTATATCGAGGCATTCGTGCTTTATACCTGGTGCCTCCTTTGTCTTGCCTCGCTTGCCTTCGTACTTGGTCTTACTGCAAGCTATTTCGCGATCAAGCGTATCGACCGTCGATAATATGAAGATTTCATTCCTTGGAGGGGCGAATGATGTCACGGGATCTTGTTACCTAGTTGAAACGGCCTCCGGGTCGTTTCTTGTTGATTGTGGGTTTTTCCAAGGGGAGCGGTTTTGTAGCAAGAAAAATGAACAAGCGTTTCCGTTTGATCCAGCGACGCTATCGGCGGTTTTTGTAACGCATGCGCATTACGATCATACCGGTCGTCTTCCGCTTCTCGTGCGTCGCGGGTACAAGGGGCCGATATTTGCGACCGCTCCAACGAAGGCGTTGTCCGAGGCGATTTTACATGACGCCTTTAATTTGATGAGTGAGGAGGCGAGAGATTGTGGAGGGCTACGGATTTACGAGAAGGATCATTTGGCGCAGGCGATGGCGCAATTCCGAGGGGTTAATTACCGGACGAGTTTTTCACCGATACCAAATGTCCATGCAACCTTTTATAACGCTGGACACATTTTGGGTTCATCATTTCTTTCGCTTGAAATAAGCGAGGCGGGGGAGACGACACGGGTTATTTTTTCGGGTGATATTGGGAATGATGATATTCCAATCCTTCCTAGTACTGAGGCGATTCCTCGTGCAGATATTGTTGTTTGCGAGGCGACATACGGCGATCGCGACCACACTCCGGCCGTAACGCGCAATAACGATTTAGAGACCTTTGTGAATTTGATTATTGGAAGGGGAGGCACGCTTCTTATCCCGGCCTTCTCAATCGAGCGCACGCAGGAGCTTCTTTACGCACTCGACGAGCTTGTCGACGCGGGGCGCCTCCCAAAACGCCTTGAAATCTATCTTGATAGCCCGCTCGCAATACAGGCGACGAAGGTGTATCGAGAGTTTGCGCACGAACTTGAGTTCGACCGCTCGATTAAAACAAGTATTGATCAAGATTTCTTTGTCTTCAAAGGGTTGAAAGAGGCATTGTCTGTTGATGCATCGATGGCGATTAATAATCACAAAGGGCCAAAAATCATTATCGCGGGGAGTGGAATGATGAATGGTGGGCGGGTCATGCATCACGCAAAGCGTTACCTCGGTGACGAAAAGGCGGGCGTACTTCTTATCGGCTATCAGGCTGAAGGGACGCTTGGGCGAAGTGTGCAGGAAGGGGTTGCGAAGGTAAAAGTGCTCGGGGACATGATCCCACTCAAGGCAACTGTTCAAACCCTCGATTCGTTTTCCGCGCATGGCGACCGAGGAAAAATCGCACGCTGGCTTAAACCGAAGGAGGGCAGTTTACAACAAATTATTCTTGTCCATGGGGAAGACAAGGCGAAGACGGCGTTTGCGGAGATGCTCAAGCCATTATTTAAAGACGTCTCGATCGTTATTCCAAAAGAGGGGGAGACATTGACGCTACCCATGCGTAAAACGCCTTAGCGCTCGAATGTTCGGGAGTGAAGGGAATGATTGTATCTGGATATGGGGCTAGCGTTGAGAATGATAGGCCACCAGATTCTAGGAGCCTCGCTTCGTCAAGGGCGTCTGCCTGTCTTAGCAATGCGGTTCCCGATAAAATTCCGAGCTCGACTTGGTCGAGCCAGCTGTAGTGGACAAACGAAACTTGGCCGTTCGTTTCTACACGCGTTTCCCTGGTAATAACTGTAAATTGTCCATCAAGTACAGCGCGTCCCTGAATGACCCGAATTACAGGGTCGTTCTCGTTTAACGAAACGAGCTCAATTTGTGTATCGAGATCGAGAAATAGACGTTCGTCGCCCAGGTGTAGAATGCCTGGTTCGTGTGCGGTTACGATACTGCCACGCGGGTAGCGGACGTCGTTCATTGTTGCAACAACGAGCTTTTTTGGGCCGTCCCCACCCGCAAATTTTGCATTCCCAAGGCGACCGATAAGGAGGGTTGTGCAAATCGCAAGTAGAAGAATCGAAACCGCCGTGTTACGATACGAGGCGTAATTCATATAGTCTTACTATGGCATTAAAAGAATTTTTTGGCGAAACCTGTCCGCACTGTCTTGCGATGAAACCCCTCGTTGAACAGCTGGAGAAGGAGCTTGGCGTAACGGTGGAGAAATATGAAGTTTGGAATAGTGAGGAGAATGCAAAGGAGGCCGAGGCGCTAGATCAAGGAAAATGTGGAGGTGTTCCGTTTTTCATCAATACGGAAACCAATGCGCGTATTTGTGGATCCTGCGATTACGAGGAGCTCAAAAAGTGGGCAACGGGCTAGGAGAGCTCAAGTCGGGAGATCCAGTGTGGGTCAACCTCGACGACGAGATTGAGGCGGACTTTGTTTCCGGTGATCGCTTCGAGTTCTCGACGCGCCGATGATCCGATTTCTTTAACGGCCTGACCACCCTTGCCGATAAACATGCCTCGATAGCGATCGGAATGCGTAAGAATTCGCGCGGAAACGGTCATCCCGTTTTTCTCGGATGAATGGATTTCATCGACGACGACGTGTGCGGTATAAGGAAGTTCTTTTTGGAATTTGAGGAAGATTTTCTCTCGGATGATTTCGGCGAGGCGTTCTTCTGGCGAAAGGTTTGAGAGATCATACTCTCCGTACATTGGATCGCCCTCCGGGAGCTGTTCAAAAACCCAATCCTTTACAAGATCGAGGTTCGATCCGTGGAGCGCGGAGATCGCGATATGCGCACTGAACCCTTCGGCGAGGGCTTCGTATTCTTGGAGATGATCCTTGCTCGCGTAATCGTCGGATTTGTTCAAAAGCACGAGAATTGGCTTTTTAACCGTTGAGAGGATTCGGAGCATGTGCTTTTCTTCGCTTCCAATTGCGCGCGTTGAGTCGGTAACGTAAAGAACCGCATCAATATCCGAAAGGGTATCCGTAATCGCTTTATTAAGCGTCTTTGTAAGGGCGTCTTTTGCGTTTTGGAAGAGCCCTGGGGTATCAACGAATACCGCCTGCCCACGCGGGTCGTTTAACACACCGTGGATTGGTTTCCGCGTTGTTTGTGGTTTTGGGGTTGTGATTGCTACCTTGGTGTCAACGAGGCGGTTAATCAGGGTCGACTTACCGACGTTTGACCTTCCAACGATCGCAATAAATCCAGATTTCATACCCTCTGTTATATAAGATCTCGAGTCATCCGTCAAAGTTTGTTATACTGTGCCCATGAAACGCCGAAGCTTCCTTAAACAGTACGTGATTGCCGTTGTGATCATGTTTTTTGTCGCAGTAAACTTCTATTTGATTGGAAATTTACTTGTGATTACGGGTGGCGCGAAACCCGACGCACGGGAGACAGTTGTGGATGGATTCGATTACGTCTCTATTGCGAGAATCGAAGGATCGCACTCGGTTGTTGATGACCTGGTCATTTTTAACGGCGAGCTTGAAGCGGTGAACGCGCAATCTGTTCCGGCAGCAGGAGCAGTCGTCACGGTCCAATTTGTAGGAAATGGTGGTCCGCAAATCGAGCAGGCGGTAACAAATAAAGAGGGGATTGCAACCTTTGCCTTTACGTTTAAAGGAATCGGTTCCTACAGAATTGAGGGGCTTGATATCTCTGGCGAGAACTACCGATACGATAAATCACGGAATGCGATAACGATCTATCAATCACGCGTAACAACCGATGACTACCCAAAAACTGAATGAACACAATTATGGCTCAACAAATTCAAGTCCCGAGAAATTTTCGTACAGAGTACATCCTTCCTACGGTTATTACCGCGGGAGTCCTTTATTTAACGGGTCGACTGCGGTTTATTGATGGACTCTTTGAAGGAATTGGGGTGGTTGACGGCCGTATCCAGATTTTCCCAAATATCGAGATTGTTCTTGATGCGATGCTACTTGTGGCGGTTCTCGTTTGGTTTGGTGTGTATACGGGAATGCGAGTCGTGAAACAAAAGGCGGCGAGGAAGGGAATTTCCCTTTAGTCTTTTCGAACAAAGAGGGCCACCGTTTCAACGTGTGGCGTGTGTGGAAACATGTCGATCGCACGAAGCTTTTTAAGCTCGTAGCGTTTTAGGATCTCAACTGATTCGCGCGCGAGCTGTTTATAGTTACACGAAACGTAAATAATGGTTTTTGGAGCATTCGAAAGAAGGTCTTTTAGAGCCTTGTCGTGCATTCCGGAGCGTGGTGGATCGGTAATGACAAGATCTGGATTCAGACCCTTCCAGTCGTAGTCCTCGCTTTTAAGGTCGAGGAATTCAACTTGAAGATCGTTGATTCGCGCGTTTTCACGCGCTTCTTTTATTGCCTCGGAATTAAGTTCTACGCCGATTGTTCGGTTCGCTGATTTTGCAAATGGGAGCGTGAAAAATCCGCTTCCACAGTAGAGATCGAGCACGGTCTTTGCGTTGATTCCTTCGGCAAATTCGGTGACGGTCTTTTGAAGGATGCCTGCGCCGTGCGGATTGGTTTGGAAGAATGATTGTGGACTAATTCGGTAGGTGAACGTGTTGATTCGTTCTTCGATGAAGCCGGGTCCAGAAATGACATGGACCTCATCTCCGAAAGAAACGTCCGTTACGGTATTGTTGATCGTCCAAATAGTTGTCGTCGGCTTTACGGTTTCGTGGAGAGTGCGTAGCCAGGTTGCGAACGAGTCTTTTTCATTATCGATCGGGGCGCTTGTCACAAAGTTCACCATCGTTTCGCCAAGTGTTGTTGAACGGATAACGGCGTAGCGGAGAAGCCCCGTGTTCGCCTTTCGATCGTAGTAAGTAAATCCGGATTGCTGAATAAGCTGTCGGCATGAATAAAATAGTTGTTCAATCTTTTCATCGGCGATGAAGCAGGGATGGTTATCGATTACACGCCACCACTTTCCTTTTTCACGAAGACCAACCTTGCCTTGGAAGTCGATCACGAAGTCCATTCGGTTACGATAGTGATCAAGGACTGGAGAAGGGATGATTTCTTCACAGCGGATGTCGAGCTTTTTTAGTGCGAACGATCCGTTGATATCCCCGAGTTTTTGCTCGAGCTGCTTCTCGTACGGAATGTGAGACCACCCGCAAGAACCGCAAAGATCTTTATTTGGACATGGCATAATGGTATAAGGTAATGAAAAATGTCTAATTATGCAATTAATCTTGGTCGCGGACAATATTCGAAGCATGCACAACGTCGGCGCAATTTTTCGAAGCGCGGCCGCCTTTGGGGTTGAAAAGGTGTTCTTGGTTGGAATTACACCGGTCCCACCGAGAAAGGAGATTGAGAAGGTGGCGCTTGGCGCGGATTTGTTGGTTCCTTGGGAGTATGCCGAGACGGTTTTGCCGGTGATCGAGCGACTCAAGGCGGAGGGCTACGCGGTGCTAGCGCTTGAGACGGGAGAAGGGGCGGTGCCGATTGAATCGGTTCATGGCGAGAAGGCGGTGCTTATTCTTGGGAACGAGGTTGAGGGCTTGAGCGCCGAAACGCTCGCGTTTGCCGACACGAAGGTCGAAATTCCGATGGGCGCAAAACGTTCGCTGAACGTGTCTGTTGCGACAGGGGTGGCGATCTACGCGCTAAAACGAAACATGGTATAATCGGGAGGACTATGTCACGACCGATCCCACTCGAAATCATTCCCGCGCATGTCTACCTTTCCGCGGAAGATCAAAAGACGCTTTTTGGGGTCGGGTATCCAATGACGATTGCCGAGGAATACTCGCAAGCTGGGCAACATGTCTATCGTGAGACGGTGGAAATTATCGGTGAGGGTGGGGTGACGCTTCGCGCGCGGGTGCTTGGTCCGAACTGGGCGGAGAGTCATGCGGAAATTTCATCGATTGAAGCCGAGCTTCTCGGGGTTAACGTTAAAGAGGCACGATCGGGGGATCTTTCTGGTGCGGTTCGTTGCACGCTTCGTGGACCGGAGGGGGAAGTCGAGCTGGAACGAGGAGTGCTCGTTCCTAAGCCACACCTTCTTTGTTCTCCGGAGGAGGCGGAGCGACTCTACTTATCAAACGGGGACGTGATTCGACTTTCGCTTACGGGGGGCGAGGATAAACTTCTTGAAGAGGTTGTTGTGCGCGTCCACCCAACATTTCGCCTCCGCGTAGAAATTCATCAGGGGTACGCGAAAGACCTGTGGGTTGTGAAATCGACGCATGCCTATTTTGTTGATGATCGACACGTATGAAGCGATTTATTGTCGCCATTTTTTTGTTTACCGCATTTCTTCCGGGGCTCGTCCACGCGTCTGCAGACATGAGTATTTCCGCGACGAATATTTATTTTTCTGAAAAGACGCTTGTTGCGGGTAAAACCGTAAGAATCTACGCCCGAATTCGCAATATTGGTGATGAGGATATTTCCGGCTACGTCTATTTCTATCAGGGTCCAACGCCGATCGGCCCAAGTCAGGTTGTCTCGACGCCGGCACGCGGAGCGTTTGACGAGGTTTGGGTTGATTTCGTTGTACCAAGCGCGGAGTTCAATATCCGTGCCGAAATTCTCGGGACGGATCCGGAGGACACGAATCAAGGAAACAACGTTGCTGTAACAAATTTGTTTTATCCCGTCGTTGACGCGGATGGGGATAGCGTTCCGGACGCGAGCGATAATTGTGTGACGACGGCGAATATCGGACAAGAAGATGCGGACAAGGATGGGGCGGGGGATGTATGTGATGAGGATGATGATAATAATGGCGTGAGCGATATTGAGGAAGCGAAAAAACCGTCCGAGCCAGCACCGATAGAGTCGGAGACTTCGGTCACTGAGCCCGAGATTCTATCGACAGAAGAAGTTCGTGATACCTCCGTTGAGTCAAAATCGTCGTTATTCCCGCTTCTAGCAAAAAAGAATACGGAACCTGCGCTCGCACAGACGGAAAAAGAAGCTGAACGCCAAGCTGAGATTGAGCGCCGTGCCTCGACGGCGATTCTTCGCCTGTCTCCAAATGCGCGCTTCTCCTACGCGAAAATCGGTTGGAGAACCTTCCGTTTCCGTGCGATTAGTGGAAGCGGATCCGATCAAACGATTCTTTGGGATTTTGGAAATGGAGCCGTTTCCGCGCAGTCCGACGTTGAGATGACGTTTAAAAAGCCGGGAAGTTATCTCGTGACCTTGAAGGTGACAGGAAAGGATGGTCAGGTGGTTGAAGACAGTCAAGAAGTGTTTATCTCCTTCTTCCACTTGAGTAACCCATTTGTTATCGCGATTATCATTTTCCTTTCTTTGAGTACGCTCTTTGGCCTTGTCGCAACCTTTAGATCTAAACGACGCTAGCATGCTTCACCGTCTCTCCACCCCGATTTCTAGCATCGCAAGCGCCGCGGTGATTGTCGCCTCATTTTCGGTTTTATCCCGATTCGTCGGGTTTATTCGTGATCGTATTCTTGCCGGAATGTTTGGAGCGGGGGACTCGCTCGACGTCTATTTTACCGCCTTTCGTCTCCCAGACATGTTCTACCAGCTCATTGTCGTCGGCGCCCTTTCCGCAAGCTTTATTCCGCTCTTTACAAAACTCTACCTAAAGGATCGTGATCGCGCCTTTGAATTTGTAAACCGGCTCCTTCACGCTCTCGCTCTAAGTTTCGGCATCTTCGTCATCCTTGGAATCGCCCTATC
>CAZBFR010000029.1:5759-11327 GCA_964491425.1 uncultured Gammaproteobacteria bacterium | reverse complement strand
GACTTGGTCGACGTGCTCGCGACAGATTCGGTTGTGTTTACCGTTTCACGTGACGAGGAGGTTGTAGAGGAAGAGGAAGAAACGGATGGTACTGACGAGGGATGTATCTCGTGTGAAGCGTCGGCTCTTGGAATCGAGCCGGGAGATCTCGTAAAGTCGAGTGTAAGTTCGGCAGTATACTATATCGACGAAAACTTCTCCCGAAAGCCGTTTAGTAATTCGGCAACATACTTTACTTGGTACTCTGATTTCAGTGCCGTAAAGACGCTTTCGAGTGCAGATCTCGCGTTGTTTGATCTTGGAACTTCGATGCTTCCAAAAGCTGGCGTGGTTCTCGTAAAGATTCAATCTGTAAACAATGTCTATGCGTTAACGCCGGGGGCGGACGGATTAACACCGGTGCTTCGCCATATTTTAACCGAGAATATCGCGAAGGCGATGTACGGTGCGGATTGGGCAGACTATGTTATCGACGTGGAGCCAACGTTCTTCACGAAATTTGGAACGGGAGAGGAGATTGAAGCGAGCTCCGATATCACGGTTGATCGAACGGTGATGAAGAAGCGAGTAAATCTTAAATAGGAACGAAGCCCGCCGGAAGGTGGGCTTCTTGATTTTTAGGGGTGGCGTGGTAGGATATTTTTGTATGAATAAGCGTTTACTTCTTGGGGTTGGAGCGGTTGGACTCGTTGTTCTTATCGTGCTGTTTGCGACAAAAACGAAGGGGCCTGAAGGAAATGGCGACGTCGCCTTGATTGATTCGCGCGAGATTCAACTCGATCCGGAGGTACGGGATTTAGTCGAGAAACGGATTATCGTTACTGAGAGTGCGATTGCTGCGCAAGAGGCGGTTGGAGAGGTTGACTGGGATCTCTATACGGTTTTAGGCTACGATTATGAGACGATTGGTAATTTGAAACGCGCTTCCGAGGTTTATGAAACATATCTAGCCCTTAATCCGGTAAATTATGTGGCTTGGCATCAATATGGGGAGGTGATGCATGCGCGTGGTGATCTTGCGACGGCGGAGACCGCATATCGACAGGTGCTCTCTATGACAACGGTAAGCGATTATATTCTTGACCTTGTTGATGTTATTTACGAACAAGATCCGAATGGTGAGCGAAAAGATGAGATTAAGTCGATTTTGGAGCTTGCGGTACAAAGCGAGGGGCAAACAACGACCTTTATGGTTTATCTTGGAAAGTGGGAAAGACGTTACGGGGATTGTGACCGTGCGATTGAATACTATGAAAATGCGAGGACGCTTGCGGAGGGCAAGGACGACCTTGTGAAGAATATTGAGTCCGATATTGCGGAGATTCGGGCGGAGTGTGCGGTAAAATAAAGCGTGGTACAATGGGCGCGTATGAAGCAATTCGTCGCGTCTCTTTTGTTACTCGGGCAGTTCGCGGTTACCGGGTCGGTTTTAGCGGTTACGCCAAACGACGCGAATTTCGACGAGCAGTGGTATCTCGAGCAAGTTGGGGCAAAAGAGGCTTGGGATATTGTAACCGACGCGTCGAGCGTTACGGTCGCGATTATCGATAGCGGGATTGATTTGAATCACCCCGATCTTGCGGGGAATATTTGGGTGAACGATGATCCTGTAAACGGACTCGACGATGATCAAAACGGATTTGTCGACGATTTGAACGGGTGGGATTTTGTTACGCGCGATAATGACCCGACGCCGGACTTTTCGGAAGTAGAAATCGACCCGATTGCGATTAATCACGGGACGATGGTCGCGGGGATTGTTGGTGCGCTCGGAAATAATAATGAAGGGACGACGGGGATCGCTTGGAAAGTAAAGATCATGTCGCTTCGGGGCTTAAATAGTGCGGGGGCGGGAAGTTCAACCGACGTCGCAAACGCGATCTACTACGCGGTAGGCAATGGCGCGGATATTATCAACTTAAGTTTTTCGGGATACGAATCGGATAATATTTTAAACGATGCGATTGCGTTTGCGTTTCATAGCGGTGTTGTTATCGTCGCGGCAATGGGAAACGCTTCGGTCGACGCCGACGAGAAGACGGTGTATCCGGTGTGCCTTCAAAGTGGGGACAAAGATTATGTAATTGGAGTTGGGGCGAGCGACCGAAACGACGAGAAGGCGGATTTTTCAAATTATGGGTCGGAGTGTACGGATCTTGTTGCGCCTGGCGTTTCGATTTTCGGGCTGTCGTACCAGGACGTTGTAAATGAATACGACGCGTATTACGACGACGGGTGGCAGGGGACGTCGGTTGCGGCGCCTATGGTTGTCGGGGCTTCCGCGCTCCTTCTCGCGAAGTACCCGAATTTAACGCCGACGGGGGTACGCCTTGCGCTTGAGGCTGGGGTCGACGCGATTCCGGATTCCGAGCCGGAAAAGGCGAATCTCGGGGCGGGGCGACTTAATATTTCGAAGGCGCTTACGGCTGGCGAGGGTTTTGTTGTCGCAGGCGATACCGAGGAAGAAACCCGCTATATTCGCACGGCCGGATCGAGCGCGGTCTACGCTGTCGTCAAAGGAAAACGCTATATCTTTATTAATAGCCAAAGTTATTTTACGTGGGAGGATGATTTTACCGCCGTTGAGGTTGTGACGGATTCGGAACTCGGGGCGATCGATCTCGGGGGAATCGCGCTTCCAAAATACGGGGTCGTGCTCGTAAAGATTCAGTCAGTTCCAGCAGTGTTCGCCGTCGAGCGAAATCCAGAGAATCCGTATCGACCGTACTTGCGTCATATTGCGACGGAAAGCATCGCGATTTCAATGTACGGGGCGGATTGGGCGGACTACGTAATCGACGTTGAGCCGACGCACTTTTCGAAGTTCGGCGAAGGGGCGAAAATCGAGTCGCCAATCGCCGTTGATAAAACAGTTATGAAAAAACGGGTAAACTTAGCAAAGTAATATGGAACAGCAAAAAACAGTTCTTGTTGCCGGAGGGGCGGGATTTATCGGGTCATTTCTTTGCGAGGCACTTCTTCGCGAAGGGAATCGGGTCATTTGCCTCGACGACTTTACAACAGGACACGTCCGCAATATCGATCCGTTTCTCCGCCAACCAAATTTTCAGTTTCTTCGACTTGATATAAATCGACCCTTTGATCTCGAGTCGCTACCCGAGCTCGAGTCGTTCCAAATCGCACACAACGGAATCCAAGAAATCTTTCATATCGCCTCGCCGGTTTCGATCGAGCATTTTCCAGATCACCGTCTCGAATCACTTCTTTCGCATTCCGTTGGAACACACCACCTTCTCGAGGTAGCGGTAAAATATCAATCGCGAATTCTTCTTGGATCGAGTTCGGTTGTGTACGGCGAAGGTGAGGGGCGACTTCGAGAAGATGACCTAGGGATTGTCGATCATCTTTCCGCGCGCGCAAGTTACGACGAAGGAAAGCGATTTGCCGAGACAATGTTTTCGACCTACGCGGATCTTTACGGAATCTATGCGCCTATCGCGCGAATCTTCCGCACCTTTGGACCGAGAATGCCGGTTTTCGACGGTCACCAAATCCCAGACATGATTTTACATGCCTTAAGTAATGAACCGATTGTTATTCGGGGGACGGCAGACGCGACCACCTCGCTTCTTTATGTGACGGACCTTGTAAGCGGTATGATTCGACTTATGCGAGAGGACGGGGTTAAAGGACCGGTTAACTTTGGGTCGGACGTGCCGGTTACGATTGGTGCGCTTGCCGAGCAAATCATTACTTTAACCGAGTCGAAATCAACCGTTGAATATAAGGAGGAAGCGGTATTCTCGCCGGAGGCCGGAGTTGCCGATATCTCAAAGGCTCGAGAAACCCTTTCTTGGACCCCGCTTGTAAAAATGGACGATGGTCTAAAAAAGACGATCGACTATATCCGTGCAAACAAGCTTTTATTGACCGCGGAAGGGAAATAGGCTACGGTTTTTCTATGAAAATCGTTGCTGTAATTCCCGCGTATAACGAAGGAACAAGAGTCCGTGAAGCCGTTCTTGACGCTCGGGCATTTGTTGATTCTGTTGTTGTTGTAGATGATTGTTCGTCTGACGAAACGGGGGAGGTTGCGTTCTTGGCGGGAGCGATCGTTCTTCGTCATCCTATTAATCGAGGCCAGGGTGCCGCGCTTCAAACCGCAACCGACTACACGCTTCGGTATTTGAATGCGGACGTTATCGTTCATTTTGATGCGGATGGGCAGATGCGGGGTGACGAGATTGCGCGCCTCGCCGATCCGATTATAAAAGGAGAGGTCGATATCGTAACGGGATCTCGATTTCTCGCGGACCACGCGTCCATGCCTTTTACGAAAAAATGGCTCGTTTTAAAACCTGCGCTACTTCTTACGTTTATCATATCCGGTATTCGTTTAACCGATACGCATAACGGATTTCGAGCACTTTCTTGTAAGGCTGCGGAAAAATTACGAATCACGCTCGACCGAATGGCTCACGCCTCCGAGATCCTAGACGAAATTGTCGTACAGCGTCTACGACACAAAGAGTTACCGGTCAATATTCGCTACACCGCCGATACGATTAAGAAAGGACAGAACTTTTTTAGCGGTTTTAAAGTTCTTGCTGATCTTTTTAAAGATAAATTTTTTGACGAACTATGATTTTTCAAATTCTCCTTGTTGCGTTCGCGGTTTTTGCACTCTTTCACACCTATCGTCAGTTTCGTGCTGAGCGAGTAAGTCGTTGGTGGATGACGATTTGGAGCGCTGGTTGGCTTATCGTGATCGCGGTTGCGATTACGCCGGAGTCGACGGATATTGTCGCGAAGTTTGTTGGTGTTGGGCGAGGCGCGGACCTTCTTGTTTACCTCGCGCTCGTACTCCTTTTCTATACGAATTACCGAATCATGGTAAAGCAAGAAAGTTTGCGTAAAGAGATTACGAATTTAACGCGGGAGATTGCGATTTCGAATGCGAAAAAGCCCGAGTAATATGAAGAAAGTCGCAATTCTCTATCTTTGCCATAACATGGCGGAATATGCGCGGAAGGTTGCGGAAGGAGTTTCGTCGCAAACCTATCCGAAAGAACTTTTGACGTTTGTTTGTATTCCAAACGGATCGCAGGATTCCGTTGCGGAAATTGTGCAGAGCGAGTTTCTTCCGAGATCTAGAAATGATTTGCCGGAGGTGGTTTTACTCGACGACGGAAAAAATCATGGATTTTCGGGAGGGAATAATTTGGCGATTTCTTGGGCGATTGAACGAGGGTACGACTATATTTTTCTTCATAACGGGGATCTTGTCCTCGAGCCGACGACGATTGAGCGAATGGTTGTGGTTGCGGAAGGGGACGAGAAGATTGCAAGTGTTCAACCGCTCGTTGTGCATATGAAGTCGCCCGACGTGATTAATGTAAGCGGGGGAATTGTTCATATCGCGGGATTTGGGTACGCACGCGATAACGGGACGAAGCGTTCGGAGCGGGTTTTTGCCGATGTTGAAGACGTGACGTACGCGACGGGGGCGGCGCTTCTTGTGAAAACCTCCGTGATTAAAGAAGTTGGGTTAATGGAGGAGCGTTTTTTCATGTATCACGAAGATCTCGAGTGGGGACTTCGATTCCG
>CAZBFR010000029.1:0-5659 GCA_964491425.1 uncultured Gammaproteobacteria bacterium | reverse complement strand
TGGAGGAGCGTTTTTTCATGTATCACGAAGATCTCGAGTGGGGACTTCGATTCCGCATCGCGGGGTATCGCAATGTTCTTGCGTCCTCGGCGGTCGCTCTTCACGACTACGCGTTTTCTCGCAATCCGAAAAAGTTTGCTTGGATGGAGCTTTATCGCTATGTCGTCCTCTTTGGGTACTTAAAACCGGCGACGCTTCTCCTTCTCTTGCCGATCCTTGTTCCCGTAGAAGTCGCGACGACACTTCTTGCGATAAAGGGTGGCTGGTTTTCGGCGAAACGGTGGGCTTGGCGCGAGTGGCTTCGATTTAGAACCTACGCTCTGATTTTTTCGATGCGGGCAAGGACGAGACGACTTCGCGTTATTTCGGATCGCGAACTTATCGCCGGGTTCTCGGGGCGTATCGAAGCGCAAGAGCAATCGAGTTTTATCGTTGAGCGTTTCGCGAACCCAGTCCTTACGCTTCTAACAAAGGGGATTCAATTCATTGTTCGTTGGTAGTATGCGTATTGCCCAAGTTGTTTGCATCTATCCGCCGGAGAGAGGAGGAATCGGGCAAGTCGCTTCGGATTACTCCGAGGGGCTTCGCGAGGCGGGTCACGACGTTACGATTTTTCATTCCGGCAGCGATCGTCTCGCTCTGCGAATCGGCAATGCGCGACTTTTTCCAAGTCTTCTTTGGAAACTACGAAAATTTGATCTTATCCACCTTCACTATCCGTTTTACGGGGCGCAATTTTTTACCGCGCTTGCGTCGAGGTTTTTTAAGGTTCCGCTTGTTATCACGTTTCATATGCGGGCAACCGGGGTCGGTATTAAGGGGCGGATTTTTGAAGTTAATCGGTGGCTACTCGAAAAATGGATCTTTAAAACCGCGAAACGGATTTTTGTGAGTAGTAAGGATTATGCGACTACGCAAGGGGTTGCGCATCCGAATCTTGTCGAACTTCCGTTCTTTGTAGACGAGACACTCTATCTTCACGACGAAAGCGCGGGTGCGGAAAATCCAACGGTTCTCTTTGTCGGCGGAATGGATAGCGCACATTATTTTAAAGGAATTCCAACACTCCTTAAAGCGTTTTCACTTGTCTTTGTAAAAGGGGCGAGGCTTGAGCTTATTGGCGACGGGAATTTACGACCGAGGTTCGAGGCGCTCGCGAAACGATACGGTCTAGTAGATCGAGTGCGTTTTCTCGGGGCGGTTTCGGACGAGGAAAAAGCAGAGGCCTATCGTCGGGCCTGGCTTCACGTTCTTCCTTCGACGACGGAGGCGGAGGCGTTTGGAATCGTAACCGTCGAGGCGGCAATGAGCGGTACGGCGTCGATTGTTTCGAATCTTCCTGGAGTACGAACGGTGGTCGAGCACGGTGTAACGGGGGTAATTGCTCCGGTTAATGATCCGGATGCCCTCGCCGTCCTTCTTAACGAAATGCTCGCACACCCTGAAAATCTCGCTATCCTTGGTCAAAACGCGCGCGCTAGGGCCCTTTCCCTCTATTCGCGACCCGTCTTGTTGAAACGACTTGAATCGTGTTACAACGAAGTTGTATGAAAGTCGGGTTTATTTCGAATCTTTACCCCCCGTACGTTCGCGGTGGGGCTGAACACGTTGTTGTTCGAACCGTCGAGGGGCTATCGGAACGAGGCCACGACGTGTTTGTTATTTCGACTAGACGAAAGACGGCGACCGACGCGATCGAAATGTCGCGCAATGCCGAACCGGTCTATCGTTTTTACCCGAAGAATCTTTACTATATTTTGGACGATTATAAGAATCGTGTTTGGCGACGACTTCTTTGGCATGTTATCGACGCGTTTTCGCCCTATCCGGCGCGTCGCGTTGAGGAAATCCTTTCCGGCGAGCAACCCGACGTGGTCGTTACGCACAACCTAAAGGGGATCGGTCTTCGAATTCCGGGCGCGATTCGTAAATTAAAGATCGCACACGTGCACGTTGTCCATGATCTTCAACTTATTTATCCTTCGGGCCTTCTCTTCGCAGGCGAAGAAAAGAAACCGAAGCTCTATGCCCCGATTTACGGAGCTTACCGAGCGGTCTGTCGGTTTCTTCTCGGGCAACCGGATCTTGTTATTTTTCCATCGTCGTTTCTTAAGGATGAATATTTAAAGCATGGATTTTTTAAGCGCTCGAAAGTTGAGGTGCTTCCAAATCCTGCGCCGGAATTTCAAGCCGTTCTTCGAAGTGGAAAGCCGGAGGGGCATTTCCGACTTCTTTTCGTTGGGCAACTTGAATACCACAAAGGGATCCGACTTCTTCTTGAGGCTATGAAAGCGCTTCCCGAAAACGTTGAACTTATTATCGCGGGAGAGGGGACATTGTCGGAGGAGGTCGCGACCGCTGCAAAGGCGGATAAGCGTATCACCTATCTCGGCTATATCGCGATCGATCAACTTATTAGTTTCTTTGGAATTGCCGACGCGCTCGTCGTTCCGATCCTTTGTTACGAGAACTCGCCGACCGTTATTTACGAAAGTTTACAAGCGGGAGTTCCAGTTATTGCGGCGGATATTGGGGGAGTTGGCGAGCTTGTACAGGAGCCAAAAAACGGGGTCATGTTCGAGCCGGGAAATCTTGAAGACTATTGTCGCGCAGTCCGAAATGTAATCGACAAACGCGATCTCTACTTCGAGTCACAGGGTATTATTAAAGCAACCGTTGCGGATTACGGACTCTCAAACTACGTCGGACGATTAACGGACCGATTCGAGCGGATCCTCCTCGCGCGTAAAGAGAAAAATAAATAAGTTCTCGTCGCCAATCGCAAACCACTCGTCGGCTTCGACTTTCGCTTGTTCAACGATTCGTTCCCTGTCCCACCAATAATCATTTACGACAAAGTACGCGCGGTCGACCGAAAGAAGGTCCATCGCGCGCTTTGCGTTTTTGGCGGTTGGAGCTTCGTTCATCGAGAGGTACGACTCGTAGAGTTTTCCGCCCGTTGGGATCGGGTAGAAGAAATGATCATTATAATAGCGGTCGGTAAACCCGAATTCGCGAAGAGCGGTTGCGGAAACGGCTTGGTTTGCAAGGACGAGGTAGGGCTCGTCGTTTGCGTCGTCTTCAATACTTGCGACCGCGAGGAGATCGAGCGCGGAAATTGTAAATCCGCCGGAACGGGTATAACCGTCGTGACGTGGGTAGCTTTGGTAGAGGTTTGCGGTAAAGAGCGTCGCGAGGAGGAGGGCGGAAATAATAATTGGAAGCGGGCGGGTAAGCCGGGCTCGGGCGTCGCTTAGGGCAAATGACAAATACGGAAGAAGGAAGATCGCGATTAAGACGAAGAGCCGTTCCGCAAAATCGAGCCGTTCGTGCAGGGCGAGGTAATCGAAGGAGAGGGTACGTAGGAAAAGGGAAGAGAGAAGAAGCGTAAGAGCGAAGAGGAAGGGGACGCGAAGGAGAGTTGCGGTTTTATTTTTTCGGGTAACGAAGAGGACGACGAGCGCGACGAGAAAAAGAATCGGGAGGGTGTTCGCGCCGAAAAAGTAAAGGAGATCGAGAAACGGATTGTAATGCGTTGTGAAAAATGAATAATGACCAAGGGAAAAACCCGAAAAGAGTTCGCTTAGACGAATCGAGGTTGTCGTTCCGGCGAGGGCGCTTTGAAGGATGAATACGAGGGGGAGAACGAAAGGCGTGAGAAGGAGGAACGGGAGGGCGCGGTTCCCGAAGCGCGTAAAGAGCGTGAGAAGCAGAAGATAGAGGGTGATCGGGATACCGGCGAGAGGATGGACGGCGAGGGTCGCGAGGGCGAGGAGGGCGATTGTAAACGTTTGTACCGGGAGCGGTTTTTGAAGAAGGCCAGGGAGAGTAAGGAAAAGGATAAGCGCACTTAGGAGGTATCCGAGACCTTGCGGGGTGGTCATGATAAAGGCTCCAAACGGAAGGAGTGCGAGCGCGAGAAGTCCGAGTCCCGGTTTTTCGCCCATTCCTTTAAGGCCCATAGAGAGCGCGATCGGAAGCGCAACGGAGGCGAGGACGGGGAGAAGAAATTGATTAAGGGTCGTAAGGTCGAGCGCAAAAAGATGGACGAGGAAGAGTTCGAGCGCGTACTGACCGATATAGTAGAGCGGTTTCGGGTCGATCGTGCCGAAGGTGAGGATATGGCGGATCGTTGCTTCGTGGATAAAGGGATCGAATCCGTAGCCAAGTGGGAAGAGCGCGAGCGCGAGTCCCGTTCCCGTTGCGACGAGAAAAATCGCGGGAAGAATCGCCGCGCGTACGTTTGCGAAGTAGCTGGCGAGGGTCGCGAAGAGTCCGGCAAAGAGCGGATAAAGAAGAATTGATGTCGGGAGGAGAAGCCAAATCGAGCGCGTTGCAAGCTCGGTTGCGTAGGGGCTTAGGGCATTAAAAAAGAGACCGGTTGTAAGGATGGTCGCAAACGTAAATACATAGTAGGGCCAGGACGGAGAGTCGTTTTGTTCGGAAAAGGTTTTCCGGGGGAGGAGCGTTAGAAGAAAAATGCCGAGAAGAAAGACGCCGGCAAAGAGGAGTTTTGGAATACTTGCGAGGTAAAATGCTCCCGTAAAAAAGAGCATGATCCCGCTTCCGAGAATAAGTAGTCCCTCGAAAACCCGACCAATTCGTAGACTCGCGCCGATTCCAAGGAGAAGGAGGAGAATAATTCCAACTCCCTGCGACCGTAAAAACAGCCCGTTTAAGAGCGTAAAAATCGCTAAGATAAGGAGAATTGGGGTCCGCGAGAGGAAACGAGAGAAAAACATAGAAAAATACCAATTTTTAGTATAACATGACAAAAGATGCGGTTTTATCGATTTAGCTTTATTTTGGCAGGACTTTGCTATCTTGTCATTTCCTCTCTCCTTGCTCTAGGGGTCGGGGTTTCAAATTCGCCCGACGAATCGGCGAACCTACTTTTCGCCGAGCAGTTTGCGCGGGAGGGGAAAATCGGGATTGTCGACCCGCGTAACGCGGAGCTCGACGGGATTGTTCGACCGCGAAGTACACTCGTTGTTGACGGACTTGTCGTTCCGAAGAGCTTTATCGGGCTTCCCGTCCTTTACGGATCGATCGGGTCGGCGGTTGGAGTCGGCGTTATCCCGTACCTTACGATTGTTGTCGGGGCGCTCGCCGTTCTCGTTTTTGCACGACTTGTTTTTTACGCAACCGAAAACGAACGTTTTGCGCTTCTCTCGGGAACACTTCTCTTCCTTCATCCTGCATTTCTCTTTTACTCGGGGCGGACGATGATGCACAATATTCCGTTCGTCTCCTTCCTTCTTTTCGCACTTTTTCTTGCGGTTGAGGCGGGGAGGCGAAAACAGGGATGGCAACTAATTCTCGCGGGAGTAGCGCTCGCCTTCGCGATTGCGTTTAGGGTGAACGAGGGAATTTGGGTTGTGCCGGTTTTTATATTGCTTGCCGTAATGGCTTGGAAAAAGTCGTTTCTCTCGCTCCGGCAAATTGGATTCTTTCTCGTTGGACTTGTCGTTGCGAGTCTTCCGTTTCTCGCGTTTCAAACAACGCTTTATGGCTCTGCGCTTACAACGGGGTATCAAGCGGTTGAGAAACCGACCGTTCTTATCGCCGAGTCGGCCGAATTTCTTCCTACGGTTCGCCAAGCGGATTATCCCGGTATTCTCGGGGTTCTTTTCCCGTTTGGAATTCACGAACGCGCAAT
>CAZBFR010000028.1:0-12238 GCA_964491425.1 uncultured Gammaproteobacteria bacterium | reverse complement strand
GCTAAAAATAGGAAAATATTGGAGTTAACCACAGTTATCCACACGGTGTGGATGACGCTAAAGGTGTATAATAAACGTGGATATGTTTAAAGGAGTGAACATTCACCACCGACATCTGTTTTTGGTGAATGCAATCGTTGGTATTTGTTCGATCGTGCTTGCGATGTTTTTGATTGCGTTTGATACGATTTCCGTTCGTGCGTCGGGCGACGATGTTGTGTCGTTTAGCGGACGAATCATGAATGAAGAAGGGGTGTTAACGGACCGTGCAACGGTAAGCATGATTTTTCGCCTGTATAACAGTGCGACAAGCGGTCAATGTGTGTGGTCAAACTCGTCCTCGACATGTGCAACGGCAACTCCAAGAACGGTAACGCTAACGAATGGGGCTTTTAACGAACTTCTCGGAGACACGTCGGTTGGTTACGCGTCAATGGCAACGGTAGCGCAAAGCGGAGATGAAACATTTTTAGGGGTGGTTGTAGAGGGGCAGGTTGCTCACGTTGGTGTGAACGGTGATATTTATCTCAATCTTCCAACCGAAGAAGTGATTGAGGAAGAGGAAGTAATCGAGGAAGAAGTGATCGAGGAAGAGGTGATCGAGGAAGAGGTCGTTGAGGAAGAAGAGGTTGTTACGCCTCCTGTTCCCGTTGTTCCTACAACGCCGTCTGATCCGACGCCTTCGACGCCGACCGGAACGACCTCGGGTGGGGGAGCGACAAGTACTGCGATAACGATTTCGACGAATGTCTCGCTTGCGGGTGAGGCGCTACCAAGCGCCGCGCTCTATCGAACGCTTGCCGGACTACCTGTCGATATTACCGTAACGCTTTCCGCGCCTGCAAAAGAACTTGTTGTATCGCAAGGAAGTGCGGTTGCGCAGGTTCGTAAAGTGTCAGACCTTGTTTACGTCGCGAGACTTACGCCGTCTACGGGAGACGTAACGATTCTTGCAACAAATGCACTTCGACAGTCGTTTACAAAATCGCTCGAATTCGAATCTCTTGGTCTCGGGCTTGTGCGAGAGATGACAAAGGAGGGTGCGAGACCGTCGTCTGGAGCCGTCGCAACGCTATACGAAGGAAACCTTCCGTGGGTCGCAACCGCGGGGCAGTCAAATCCAATTATTGTTCCGGATTCAGGGGCGGTGGGATGGTTTGTAAAAAATGGAAGTTATAGAGTAGAGGTTCGTAAGGAAGGGTATCTTACCGAGTCCGAATCACTCGTCGTTACAAATTCAGTTGTTGCCCCGTCGATACTTCTTAATAAAGATCCAGCGTTGATTGAAGTCGTCGACGAGGACGAGGCACTCGAGACTGAAGGGCTTCTTGGTATAAGCGGGTCGGTTGGGGAAGCGGTAACACGAGTGCGGGAATCGGTTGACGCCTTCCGTGCGCTTCCTGAGGCGCAAATCGCGAGCGATGTCGCGGTTCCGGTCGCCGTTGCCTCTGCGGTTGGAGGAACCACAACACTTGCAACGTCCTTTAATCTTCTCCCGTACCTCCAATACTTGTTTACTTCTCCAGTTCTCTATCTTGCACGCCGTCGTCGACGACCGTTCGGGCTTGTTTACAATGGATATACAAAAGTTCCCGTTCCGCTCGCGACGATACAACTTTTGCAAAATGGGAAGATCGTAAAGACAACCGTGACCGACGAGCAGGGGCGATTTTTCCTTCGTGCAATCCCTGGCGAGTACACGATCCAAATTAAAAAGCCGCAATTTACGTTTCCGAGTGCCGTTGTTCAAACAAATGTCGATGGAAGTTTTCTTGATGTGTACCGCGGGGGAGCGCTTACGGTTACCGATGATAATGTGTTTCTCGCGCCAAACATCCCGGTTGATTACGTAGAAGATGCGAAAAAATCGAGCGTTAAGGCGGTGCAGGCCAAGCGTTTACTCCGTGCTATTCAAAGAATCGTTGCGGGGTTCGGTGTCGTTCTCGCGCTCTTTGGATTTATTATGAACCAAGATCTTGGAAGCGGAATTGTTCTTGGTCTCCAGGCGGGAGTTCTTGTCGTAACGCTTATTCTTGCTCGTCCAAAGCAACTTAAGGGGTGGGCCATTGTATCTGACGCAGCGACGAAAAAACCGCTCGTGAACGCTGTTGTTCGATTATTCGAGCCAACCTACAATAAGCTTCTTGAAACAACGGTAACGGATCGTTTTGGTCGTTATGCCTTCGTTGTAGGACCAAATACCTATTTTATGACCGCCTCGATGCCGGGATATACCGACGCGGTTATTAAACCGATCGATCGAACAAAAACCAATCAAGTAGACACTCTCGCCTTCGATCTTGCCCTCCAAAAGTCGACCGTAGCCTAGCCAAAGTTCTTATTTTCGCCTACAATCTGGCAATATGCTTAAAGTTGGAATTGTTGGGCTTCCGAACGTTGGAAAATCGACCTTATTTACCGCTTTAACAAAAAAGCAGGTAGACGCGGCGAATTTTCCATTTTGTACGATTGAGCCAAACGTCGGAATCGTTGAAGTTCCTGATGAGCGGTTGACGGCGCTCGCCGAAATTTCGAAATCTGAGAAAATTATTCCTACGGCGATTGAGTTTGTTGATATTGCGGGCCTCGTTAAGGGGGCACACTCCGGCGAAGGACTTGGAAATCAATTTCTCGCAAATATCCGAGAAACAGACATGATTTTACACGTCGTTCGCGATTTTAAAAATGACGATATTATCCATGTCGACGGATCGGTAGACCCGGTACGCGACGTTGAGGTTATTGAAACGGAACTAATCATGGCGGATCTCTCGACGGTCGAAAAACGTCTAGGGGCGATCGAACGGAAAGCGGAAGCGACAAAGGACAAGGAATTGTTGCGACAGGTGGGTGCACTTAAAAAATGGAAGGAACAGCTCGTAAAAGGATTGTTTGCTTCTACGGCGGAACTTTCCGACGACGAGCTTGAAGTTCGGAAGGAGTTCGCGCTACTAACCGATAAACCAATTTTGTACGTCGTTAATGTAAGTGAAGAAACTATCACGGCTGGAAACTTTGTTTCACCACTAGGGCCAAGTAGAGAAGCGATTCCGATTTCCGTAAAAATCGAAGCTGAGCTTGCGGGAATGCCAAAGGATGACGCGAAAGAAATGCTAAAGGAATTTGGACTTAACGAGTCCGGTCTAGATCAGGTTATTAGACGTGCGTATCAAATTTTAGAGCTTGTTACCTATTTTACGAGCGGGGAAAAAGAAACGCGCGCTTGGACGGTTAAAAAGGGAACGAAGGGCCCGCAAGCGGCCGGAGTCATCCATACAGATTTTGAAAAGGCATTTATTCGGGCGGAAGTCGCGAGCTTTGATGCATTTGTGTCGGCGGGCGGTTGGCCGGGAACGCGTGCAAACGGAACAATGCGTGTCGAAGGGAAGGAATACGTAATGCAAGACGGTGACGTTTGTTTCTTTAAAGTAGGCGTATAACGCACAAACGCAGCCGAGGGGCTGCGTTCGAGACGGTGATGCGGGGCCCGAATTCGGGTTATCCCGCGAGTTGTACTTGCAGGCGTTCTCGGCGACGAACCTTCAGGAACGCAACGAGCGCCGCGATGCTGAAGATTGCGAGCACCGTGGGACGAACCCACGGGTGAGCCTCATAGATGCCGCGAAGCATCTGGTCGGCTTCATACCAGTTTATGAAGAGCATGACTCCTCCTCACCGGATGCGACGCCGCGTAGGGGAAATCCCAACGCAAACGACCAGCATTTATACCATACTCTAGCTAAAAAGTCAAGGCAAATGCCTTGGTTTTCTATATACAAAGCGGGCGACGATTTCTCGTCGCCCGGAAGGGGGTTTTCTTGAGGTTAGCCGCCGTCGTCAGCGGGATCCCAGCCCGGAATGTCCTCCGGAGTGAAGTTCCCGTCACGTCGTACGTCGCGGCGCTCGAGCGGAAGTCCTCGGAGTGCTCGGTCCATCATGATGACGGACGCGAGTACTTTTTGGACGTAGGCTCGAGGCTTCATGCGTGCGTTGTGGGCGAGGTACGGCTTGAGCTCGACGATGGAGGGAAGGGGTTCGCCCCCGTTCCACCCGAGCTTTCGAGCTTTTTTACGTACTCCGCCCGCGCCCATGTTGTACGCGAGGAGGCCGTGCTGACGACTTCCGAGCTCTCGCTCGAGGTCGTCATGATACATGACTCCCATCAGGATGTTGTGAAGCGGGTTTCGACGGTAGTCGACCTCTTCGTCACGAATCCGCAGGAGCTTCGCGATGTCGTCCGTGTACCGACGACGGGGAACCGACGTGATTTGCATCAATCCCCGACCACCGGCCCAGTCGCGTGCATCCATCCGGCACCCGGCACTTTCGTGCATGGCGATTCCAGCGATGTACGCCACGGGATATAAGGTGAGGCGTGCGGCAGTACGGAACTCGGACTCGTAGGCGAGGCAGTTCTCTGCCCACCTCGTGTGTCCGCGAAGGCCGAGGTTGTATTCCTCGGTGATCTTTCCGAGGAGCCCCTCGTCGTGTGGACGAAGCGTCGCTCGCGCGGCGCGTACTCTGCGCACCCAGTTTGGCGTCCCCTGTGTCCCCTCGGCAATCGGGGAGGCTTCGGGACCGGTGGGAATCTCGTTGTCGCTTCGTGCGCAAAGGAGCGCAACGGCGACGATAAGGATCTTTCGCATGCGGACCTCCTTTGTTGCGGAATGCAACAAGTCAATGTACAGGAATTTCAACGATTCGTCAATCCTAATTACTGGTTGATAAAACGTAAAAGACGGCGGGCGACGAATTGGTTGTCGCGTTTATAAAGGAGATTTGAGGAGGATTTGTCAAAAGTATAGCCAAGATCCGTAAGAATCTTTGGTGTGTTTGGCTCGATTTCGGTTGTTCCAAGGAGATGGGCTGGATTTGCGATTACAACCCTTGCTCCTGGTTTGAGGATATTACGAAGGCCGGCGAAACTCTCTTTATAGAGAACTTCGAGGTCGGCGACTTGTTCGCGGAGTTCTTCCGCGGATTCGTTTCCCTGCCTTGGGGTGCCGAGGAACGGTTCCGTTACAATCGCGTCGACGGGTTGTGAGATGAGAAGGTGTGCGTGCGAGGCTTTCGTATGGTGGAGCTCGACCTCACCGATTTCATAACCGTGTTCATTAAGCCATCCGAGGTTGTTGTCGGTTTGATAGAGGGCTTTTTCCGCGATATCGCTTCCGATAAGGGTAAATCCTAGAAGGCCAGCCTCCATTAAAGTCGTTCCAGATCCGCAAAACGGGTCAAGAAGAACGTGGCCATTCCCTTGAAGGCCCGTGAGGTTGACCATCATCCGCGCAAGCTTTGGGGGGAGCATTCCGTTTTTCGCGTCTCGCCAAGGGCGAGCCATATCGCGGAATGACCAATCGTTTGGATTTTGCGACGATGCCGTTTCCCCGATATAGATTTGTTTTTCCGTTGCAAAGAAGACGAACTCCTGACCGTTTGTGAGAAGCTTATTGTGATAAATAGAAGCGGAAGAAAGGATTGGTTCGCCTCGCTTGTTAATGATCCGGATAGTTATTCCATCGTCTTTTAACCTCTTCTTCGTTTCAAGGAGCGCGGGGAGGATTGTTGCCTCAAGATTTTTTCGTGCTGTTTCGTCGCCTCCCGGATAGATACTTGCGCCTACGAGATGCTTTCCCGTAGGGTTCGTTTGTGAAATAAAGAGAGAAAGAAGGTCGATTAGTTCCTCTCGGTCGACTTTTGTAACGATTGCGTGGACTACCCCGAGCTTTTGGACGCCCCCGAGGCGTTCCCCGAGCGTTTCAAGGTTTTTGAGGTTTGCGAAAAATGCCGTCTGGCCATGAACAAAATCAGGCTTTTCGCCTGTTTGCGCTTCGATTTCGGCAAGCGAGATTAGGGGGTGTGAGCCGAGAATGGCAAATGAAAACATAGATGCAGTATAGAGAATAGTCGGATAATTGACAAAAACAGGGGAAAAAGCTACACTTCCGCTACTAATTATTAACTTGTCCATGGCCATTGGCCGTCCCCTCGGGGACCAAGTCAACTATGATTTACGAAATCATGTACATTGTGCCTTCAAAGTTCTCTGATTCAGAGATCACGACGGTACAACAAACGGTTGATTCCCTCTTTAAGAAACACGGAGCGGAAATCAAGAAGGTGGAAAACCTTGGAAAGCTCAAGTTCGCTTATCCGATCAAGACCTTCACACACGGAACATACCTCCTTACCTATATCGAGGTTGAAGGAACAAATGTCGCAGCGATCGATCAAGAGCTCCGACTTGCTCCTGAAGTGCTCCGACACCTTATTGTAAAGCGAGAGAAGGGAATCCCAACGTTCGCTTACCAAATGACCGCTTATCAACCGCCACTTTCTCCGGAAGGAAAGCGAATGAATAAGAAGGGTGGAGTCGAAAAGACAACGCCGGTAAAACTCGAGACCGTCAACGACGACGCAACTCCTGAGCAAATCGACGAGAAACTTGATGAAATCCTAGATGGTGCTATTGTCGAAGATGTCTAAACAACACATCTATGGCAGGATCACTCAACAAAGTCCAAATAATCGGAAACCTTACACGCGACCCGGAACTTAAACAAACGACCTCTGGTCAAAATGTTTGTACGGTCGGAGTTGCGACAAACCGCACCTGGAATAACGCGAGCGGAGAAAAGCAAGAACAAACCGAGTTCCACAACGTGGTCGCTTGGGGAAAGCTTGCGGAAATCTGTGCGCAGTACCTCCAGAAAGGAAAGAAAGTGTATTTCGATGGACGACTTCAAACACGAGACTGGGAAGGGCAGGATGGTGTGCGACGGTACCGAACCGAAATTATCGCCGAGAATATGATTATGCTCGACGGTCAACGGGGAGGTGGAGGTCAGGGATTTAGCGGCTCAGCGCCAGTTTCAAACGACGCTCCGCCCGCTATGAACGACGAAGAGATCCGCATAGAGGATATTCCATTCTAAACTTATGTCTAAGCAACAAACTATTACTACCGGAAAGAAGCACTGCTTCTTCGCGACACACAAAGACGTCGTGATCGACTACAAGAATACGGAAATCTTGAAGCGATACGTATCGTCCTTTGGAAAGATTGTTCCGCGAAAGCGATCGGGTGTGAGCGCAAAGCCACAACGACAGCTCGCCCTCGCAATCAAGCAAGCGCGATTCATGGGACTTCTCCCATTCGTAGTGAAATAAAGAAAGGCGGGCGAAAGCCCGTTTTTCTGTCTGATTTTATGATGTCGAAAGAAGATCGTTTAATGCGAATTAAGTACTGGACCGAGATCGAAAGAGATATTCGGAGGTTTTTTACGGTGCGTGGATTCGTAGAGGTGCGCGCGCCGATTCTTGTTGCGTCACCGGGTATGGAACCGAACCTTACGCCTTTTGAGACAACGCTTAAGCTTGTTCATCCAAAGCGGGAATCAACGCTTGGGCTTATTACTTCTCCCGAGTACAGTATGAAGAAGTTGATCGGAAGTGGTGTCGAGAAAGCGTTTACGATTACCCCCGTGTTTCGCAACGAAGAGGGCACGGATGGGCGCCACTTACCGGAGTTTGTGATGCTTGAATGGTATGCGCCTGGAGGATTTGAGGAACTGATGGACGAAACAGAGGAGCTTTTACAGACGCTTCTTAAGAGCGATGCCCCCTTTGATCGAATTCGGTACGAGAATGCGCATGTTGATGTAACCGGAACGCCGAATCCTCAAAGTACACGATTTTTCATCACGAATTTCCCGAAAGACCAAGCGGCGCTCGCGCGCGTTGGCGAGGATGGTTCGGCAGAGCGATTCGAAAGCTATGTTGATGGGCTCGAACTCACAAATGGCTTTTGCGAACTGATCGATCCGGTAGAACAAAGGCGACGATTTGAACAAGAGGCGGGGGAGAGAAGAGCGGAAGGAAAAACGGTTTTTCCGATCGACGAGGGTCTGTTAACGGCACTTTCTTCGATTAAAGAGCCGTATTACGGGAATGCTCTCGGGCTTGACCGAGTCCTTATGGTCAAGTACCGTAAGAGCGATATTAATGATGTGCAGGTCTTTCCTGCCGATGAACGTTACTAACTATGGCAAGTCCAAATGATATTAAAAAAGGAACGGTAATTAACCTTGACGGGGACCTTTGGGTTGTCGTTTCGTTCCAGCGTGTATCTCCGGGAAAGGGAAGTTCCTTTGTGCGAACGCGTATTAAATCGCTTTCGAGCGGAAAAGTTGTAGAGAATAACTTTAAGGCCTCCGAATCCCTTACCTTTGAGCAGGTTCAGTACAAGAAGATGTCCTACATCTTCGGGGATGAAAACATGCTTACATTCATGGACGGAATGAATTACGAGCAGGTTGCTATGGGACGAGATCTTGTCGGGGATGACGCCCGTTACTTAAAGGAAGGACTTGAGGTTATGGTCGCGATGCACAATGGAAACGCGATTGCGATGGAGCTCCCACAAAAAATTGAATATACGATTACGGCAACGACCCCTGCGGTAAAGGGAGACACTACCTCCGGAAATGTCCAAAAAGACGCCGAGGTTGATAACGGAATGACGGTACGAGTTCCGATCTTTATTAAAGAGGGGGATGTGGTCAAGATTAATACAACAACCGGTGAGTACGTAGAGCGTGTACAGAGTTAAGAAAAGATCCGCCTTTTTCCTTGGCGGATTTTTTGATACACTGTTTTCATCTATGGCAAGACGAAGACGCGGGGGGCGGGGAAGAAGTCGGTTCTCCTCTTTTGAGGGACTGTCCGTCTCCGACGGTGTAAAGCAAAGTATCCTTGCGGTTATTATTGCGGCGATTGGAGTTTTTGCGTTTCTTGCCTACCTTGGTATCGCAGGGACTGTTGGATCCGCGGTCGACGAGCTTATCGCGCTCCTTTTTGGATGGAATAGGTGGATTGTGGCACTTTATATTTTCTTGATTGGTGGGATTTTGGCATTTCCTCAACGGTTCACCTTCTCTTGGCTTAATGTCGTTGGAGCGATTTGTTTTTTTCTCGGGTTTAACGGACTGATGAATATCGTGTTTCTTGATATGCCGTTCACTCCGGAGACCCTTTCGGGTACGGGGGGATACGTTGGACTTCCGATTTCCGCTACGCTTGCGACGCTTGTTGGGGTTGCGGGAGCTGTGCTTACTTCGATCGCTCTCCTTCTTGTTGCGATCGTTCTTCTTTTTAACACGTCGCTCTCAACGATCGTTTCCGCTCCTGTTGCTGTCTTGAGACGAAGATCTAGTGATGGCGAGGACGAGGAGGACGAGGAAATGATTTACGGAGATGACGAAGTCGAGGAGGAGGAAGTGGAGGACGAGGAGCTCTCCGTTGACGATGAGGACGAAGAAGACGAGGTCGTACCTGCGTCGAAGAAGGCCTTGAAGGGCTACGAAGCCCCTCCCGAGGAATCCGTAATGACGACTCGAAGTCGTCGAACGATGTCGATTCCGATCGAACTTCTTGACGACAAGAGTTCCGAGGCAAAGTCGGGGGATATTGAGCGAAATAGTGAAATTATTCGAAAAACCTTCGAGAACTTTAATATTGATGTTGAGATGACGGACGTGAAGGTCGGTCCAGCGGTTACGCAATATGCGCTCCGACCGGCCCAGGGGGTAAAGCTCTCGCGTGTTGTTGCTTTACAAAACGATCTCGCGCTCGCTCTTGCGGCACACCCAATTCGAGTCGAGGCGCCGATTCCTGGAAAATCGCAGGTTGGAATCGAGGTACCAAATCATACGGTAGGAAAAGTTTGCTTGCGCGAATTGATCGCTTCAAAAGAGTTTAAAGATAGTAAGAGTGATGTAACCGCGCCACTAGGAAAGGATGTTGGCGGAGCGGTTGTAACGTTTGCGGTCGATAAGGCCCCTCATACACTCGTCGCGGGAGCGACGGGAAGCGGAAAATCGGTTTGTCTTAATACGATTATCGTTTCGCTTCTCTACCAAAATGGACCTGATGATCTTAAATTTATCATGGTAGACCCGAAACGCGTCGAGCTTGGACGCTACGAGGGGATTCCGCACCTTCTTGTCCCACCGATTACGAAGGTTGAAGAGGCGATTAATGCGCTTAAGTGGGGGGTTCGAGAGATGGAACGTCGACTTGATCACCTCGCGAAGGCGCGCGCTCGCGATATCGATGCGTATAATGAAAAGAGTAAGGAGCGAATGCCAAAGATCGTGATTGTTATCGACGAACTTGCGGATTTGATGAGTCAAAATAAGCGAGACGTTGAAGCGGTGATTGTTCGTATTGCGCAAATGGCTCGCGCGGCCGGAATTCACTTAATTGTTGCGACGCAACGACCTTCCGTTGACGTTATTACGGGAACGATTAAGGCAAATATCCCAACGCGTATGGCATTTGCCGTTGCTTCGCAAGTCGATTCAAAGACAATTCTTGATATCTCGGGCGCCGAAAAGCTTCTCGGTCGTGGAGATATGCTCTTATCGTCGCCGTCGTTTTCAAAGCCAAAGCGTCTCCAGGGGGCATATGTTTCGGACGCGGAAATTGATCGTATTGTCGACTTCTTGAAGAAGGAAGGGGCGCCGGATTATAACTATCAAATTACCGAGGATTCAAGAACTGGTGGAACCGCGTTCTCCTCCGATGATTCCGACCCAATGCTTGAGGATGCGATCGCGGTTGCGATTGAAGCGGAGCGTGTTTCGACCTCGTATTTACAGCGCCGACTTAAGCTCGGATACTCGCGCGCGGCTCGTATAATCGATCTTATGGAACAGATGGGGGTTGTTGGGCCGGCTTCCGGCTCAAAGCCACGCGAAGTACTTGTTTCGGAGTGGCCGCCGGAAAGCGAACGTGTACAAGAAGAGATGGAGCTCGAGGAAAGTGACGATCAATTTGAAGAATCCGAGGAAGAGATCGACGAGGAGGAGATTGAGGAGCTCGACGACGTACCACTCGAGGAATTTGACGAAGATGACGAAGAGGATGAGACGAGGTAAAGTAGAGGTATGGCATTTGTCATGCGAAAACTCGATGTTGCTCCCCAGCTTCTTGGGGACAAACTTCGCGCCCTACGTCGCGGGAAGGCGATTACCCTTGAATTAATCGAGAAAAAAACACATATCCAGCGCCGCTATCTTGAAGCTCTCGAGCGCGGACGGTATGACCTTCTTCCTGAGCCGCTTTATACGCGAAACTTTATTCGCTCCTACGCGCGCGCCCTCGAAGCTGACGAGCAGTATTTTATCGAGCTTTACGAGGATGAAGTTGGGGTTTGCGATCTTGTAAAACCGCTTCAAAACCCTCGTCAACGCGTGCGCGCGAAGCTGTTGTTCGTTTGGAATCGGGCAGTTTCAATGGTATTAATTACCTTTGTTCTAGGCGGGATTTTTTCCTATATCGGATACCAAATCGTTCGACTTACGGCACCGCCTGAAATGATCGTCTTTTCACCGACTAATGAAAGTATTTCAAACGCGTCTGTTCTTCTCGTTGAGGGGCTGGGGGAGCGCGAGGCGACGATTCGGGTCAACGGCGAAGAGGTTGTGGTTAATGATGATCAAACATTTTCGAGCGAAGTTCACCTTGATCGCGGAATAAATACGATTACGATCGAGTCATCACGAAGATATTCGCGCAAAGTTTCCGTTGTGCGCACCGTTTTATTTAATCCCGACACGGCCGTTGTTGGATTTGTGAATAACCAGTAGCTTTTAAAAGTAGATTTGTTATTGTGTAGACATGGGGGCGACCCCATTTTATTATCCAACACTCCCCACAAAAATTTGTATGGCGAAGACCATGACCGAGAAGACAATGGGCGGCTCCGATAAGCAAAACGCGGCGCTCGAAGCGATTAGTCAAATTAAGCAACGGTTCGGAGAAGGGGCGATTATGCGCCTCGGGGACGCAAAGGCGATGCAGATCGACGCAATTCCTACAGGGTGCCTTTCTCTTGATTTAGCCCTTGGTATCGGGGGAGTTCCAAGAGGTCGTATTATTGAAATTTATGGGCCAGAGTCTTCTGGAAAGACGACTCTCGCGCAACATATTGTTGCGGAAACCCAAAAACTCGGCGGAGTTGCCGCGTTCGTTGACGCGGAACACGCGCTTGACCCTGAGTACGCGAAAAAAATCGGGGTGAATATCGACGAAATGTATATTTCACAACCAGATACTGGAGAACAGGCTCTCGAAATTGTCGAAACGCTTGTACGGTCAAACGCGGTTGATGTTATCGTCGTCGATTCGGTAGCGGCGCTTACTCCGCGCGCTGAAATCGAGGGGGATATGGGGG